>JASLBT010000238.1 GCA_030146445.1 Segetibacter sp.
GTAAGACACGTTGATCGTTTGATAAGTTCAGACTTGATATCGATTCGAGACAACGCACCAAATAAGTAAGATTTACAAACTGTTTTCATTTTTCAACCGGTACCCGTCCGCAAATTCCTATTCCGGATTTTAGACTTTTTAAGTTTGGACTTTTGATTTTGATTTTTCGCCTGTTGCCCAAAGAACACAACGTACAAGAGTGCGACGCAAGTAAAGCCCCATTTTAACCAAAAGCCGGGCCCATAAAAAACGCGGATTATTGTCGTAAGTATTGTCGCGGAAACCTGATCGGGTTAGATTGACTGCCTTGCTTTTAACTCGAGGTATTTGTTGAGCGCCTGCACGGTGAGTTGCGCCGGTGGAGTTAAGATGGATGTAATGCCAAATTGCTCGAGCTCTTTTGCGATCAGCCGCTTCTCGTAGGCAAACTTTTCTGCGATCGTTTTTGTATACACTTCTTCCACCGTATTTGCCGGGGAGTCTATTACTGCTTTCAACTCAGTGTTTTCGAAAAATATGGTGACCAGTAGATGATGTTGTGCGATCTTACGCAGGTAAGGCAACTGCCTGCGCATACCGTTCAACGACTCGAAATTGGTGAACAAAAGCACCAGGCTTCGCTGGTTCACTTTTCTCCTCACCTCGACGTACAGCTGTTCATAATCGCTTTCGAGGTAACGTGTTTTCTGGTTGTACAGCACCTCGAGAATGAGTTGCATTTGTGTAGCTTTTTTATTGGCAGGAAGAAATGCACCCACTTTTTCACTAAACGTTATCAGGCCTGCTTTGTCCTCTTTTAACAGCGCTACGTTGCTCAACACAAGCGAGGCATTGATGGCGTAATCCAGCAAACTCAGGCCCTCAAACGGCATCTTCATTACCCGACCTTTGTCGATGATACAGTAGAGCTGCTGGCTTTTTTCGTCGGTGAAGTTGTTTACCATTAGTCCACCCTTTCGCGCAGTTGCTTTCCAGTTTAGTGTACGGTAATCATCGCCCTGCACGTATTCCCTGATCTGCTCAAACTCCATACTGTGCCCGAGCCTGCGCACCTTTTTTATCCCGATCTCGCTGAGGCGATGACTTATGGCCATGAGCTGGTATTTGCGCATTTGTATGTACGATGGGTACACGGGTACATCTGCATTCTGCCTGAACTGGTACCTGCGACTCACGAGGCTGAAAAACCCAGTGGTATAAACGTGGATACTGCCAAAATTGTAAACGCCGCGCTTCACCGGCCTCAACGAATATTCGATCACAATTGTTCCGCCGGCCGGAACTGTTGCTTTAAACAGTACATCCCTTCGCTGAAATTGGTGCGGTATTTCGTCGATTACTTCTGCCTGAACGGTATTCGAATACCTGCTTACCAGGCGCAGTTGAACCCTATTTTCGTCGCCGTTGCTAAAGCGTTCGGCATGCGATCTCCAGGCGTTAATACCCTTTTTTATTGCAAATAAAAACAGGTAATCCGCCGCTACAAGGCATATGAACACCAGTACGGCGAGGTACGGTAAAATGCCCAGCCAGGGCAGGAAAAACCGGAAAATGAAAAATACGGCACAACCCACCATCGCTAAATAAAAGCGGGTGGTAAGAAACAGCGGCGTAAGATAAAATGACCAGAATTTTTTCATAAAGCAAATGTTCGGAACCGACCTCCCTTTTACCGTAACCAATCAACTTATGCGTCGCTTGCCCTTACCTGGGCACTTCAACTTTCTTAATGATGCTTTCGATTACTTCGTCGGGAGTTCCGCCTTCCATTTCCTTCTCCGGAGTGAGTAATAGCCTGTGCCGGAGCACCGCTGGTAATACTTTGATGACATCGTCGGGTGTAACGAAATCGCGACCGCTCATTGCAGCGATCGCTTTGGCAGAACGTAACACGGCGACCGATGCACGCGGTGATCCCCCGAGGTAAATGGATTTATTGTTCCTGGTCTCATGCACCAGTTCGGCAATGTAGCGCATGACTTTTGGCTCGATAAAAAGGCTGTTCACCACGTTCCGGTATTCCTGCACTTCGGCAGCCGACAATACAGAATTTACCTCGTTGCTGAAGTGGGTTGTTTTGCCACTGTGACTATACTCGAGTATCTGCACTTCCTGCTCAAGCGTTGGATAGTTTACTTCTACCTTAAAAAGGAAACGGTCGAGTTGCGCTTCGGGCAAACGGTAGGTTCCCTCCTGCTCAACCGGGTTTTGCGTGGCAAGAACCAAAAAAGGGACGGGCATCGGATAAGTTATTCCATCGTAAGTGATCTGCTTTTCTTCCATCACTTCAAAAAGAGCGGCCTGTGTTTTTGCAGGTGAACGATTTATCTCATCAATTAAAACAACGCTACTGAATATTGGACCCTTTCTAAAGCTGAAATTCGTTGACTGCGGATTGAATACGGAGGTGCCGATAACATCACTTGGCATCAGGTCGGGCGTAAATTGTATCCGGTTAAATGGCACATCAATACAGCGTGCGAGCAACTTGGCGGTAAGGGTTTTTGCAACCCCGGGAACACCCTCGATCAACACATGACCATCCGCAAGGATTGCGGCCAATAGTAATTCAATCATCAATTCCTGTCCGACAATCACCTTTCCGATTTCCTGCTTAAGCCTCGCGACGGCATCGTTCAGCCGGCTAACGTCGGGACGTAATTCAATATTTTCCTGGTCGGTCATTTTACCTTTTTATAAAAATTATCAATTTGCGTGTTCAGAGCAAGCAACAAACTATCGCTTACCGGGTAATCATACTCAATCTCGCGTAAAGTCGCCACCAGCGCTTCAACCTCGTTCAACGGCACCCCGCTTTTTTGTGTGAGGGTACTAAGAAAGGCGTTATCTAATGCGTTCGTTGCAATAAGATACCGGTTACGCACAAACTCAAGAAAGTAGTTTATTTTTTTTCGGGCAATACCCTGGTTGTCTTTCTGCTGATAATAGAGTTGTGAAATTGTTTTTGCAAAGTCAAGTGTACTGTTCTTTAATGGCTCGATTACAGGGATAATGCGCTGCCGGCGCTTCATTTCAAAAAGCATGTACAGGACAAGCGCAATAAGGCTAAGCCGGAAAGCGGCAAGCAAATACGGGTTTGACAGTATAAATCTAAGTGGTGTTTTAGGTCCTGTTGGACCAAGTTTGTAATATTCGTCCCAGAACAACCGACGGGTATCTTTTGGCAGGTACGATAGCGCTTTTGCCGTATACGATGCATTGTTTTGGTAAAGCATAAAATAGTTACTGAAGCATAAAGGTGCCGCATGCACCAGGAATGCCCCGGCACCGCTTTTTACCCTGATAAAGTTGGGCCTACCCAGGTCGTTTATACCCAATACGGTGCTGCTTGTCGTGTCGAACTTCGAAAAATATTCATCGATGGTCATCCTCCGAAAAACGTAATTGCTGCTGTTGCGCAATTTTGGATTTACCAGGTTAACTGTTGTGGAGTCGTTTAAGCCGAGTCTCATACGCGACGACGTGGTGAACTTCAACTTCCGGGCGAGCGCTTTGGCAAAGGTGCTTGCCGATATCAGTGCAATATTGCCCCGTCGTACGAACCGGTCTAATTCCAACAGGTCTTCTCCTGAAGGATTAAACGCAGGCGAAATGATCACGTAGGCAGCGTTACGACCAACAAAATTGTTTACCTGGTTATAAACCGGCGTCCGGTAGGATTCAACCGTTACCGCGGGAAAAAGCTCCTTAATTGTTTTGAACAATACAAAAGCGCCATAAGGATCTTTGTCATCCTTACTAAGGCTGATGTCCCAGTTGATCGCTTTTGGTTTATTAATTTCCGCAACGATATACAAGGCAAAAAGCAGTACAAATACAAATAAAAAGTTTCTGTAGCCTTTCAATAATTATAATTGATGGTCAAGTTCATAAAATTGATTTTCCAAAACGTCGAACCGTTCCTTTGTAACGGCCAATTCACCATACCATGCGTATTCAAAGCTATAAGTCAGGCTTCGAAAAACGGAGAACCAGCTTTTGCCTGACGTTTCGTTCAGGTAATCTGTATTCGTTTTGTTGATCTGCCAGCTAATGTGGTTCGTGTCCGACATTTTCTTTAGCGCCTTCAGGTACATTAGTCTGAGTGCAAGCCTGTAGTCACCAACGGATTTAGCTTTTTCAATCTCCTCATCAAACGAAATCCCATGAATGTTTTCCCCGCCTGTTGTGTACGCCGCGGGTGCTCCCGCTTGTCCAAATAAGCTGGTCTTATTCATGCCGGTTATGCGTGAAATAAAATAGATGATTATGACAACGGAAAGCAGGGTGAATACAGTCCAAAGTGTAGTCTTGCCCTCAGGGGTACTCAGCAGTTCTGTTACCTTAAGCCAGAACCAGGCCCAGAAGCGATCCCACCAGCTTTGCGGGGGTTCCACCAGGCGCTCATAATCAAAATCGGGATCTTGCTTGTAGCCTTCGATCGTCGAGCGCTTAAATGCCCGCTCTTCAACAACGCCGCTGTCGAACTTCACCTGCTTTTCAGTAAGCAGGCCTGGCGAGTTGAAATAACGATGGTAGTCCTGCCGTTTAGCCGTATCCTGCCGCGGCACAAGCTGTGGGTGCAGCACATTCGTCAGCATAAATCCACATAACAGGAGGATTAACCGTTTCATCAATACTGTTCCTCAATTTGATGATGGTCGCCGGTATTGGTGCCAAGGTGATCCAATCTTTTTAGCATGCCGGTGCCGTCGTAGCGCTCAACCAGGTTATAGTAATTAAGCACCGCACCTACGAAATAGATTATGTAAAATAAAAAGCTGAAGATGTTGAGTATCGAAGTGCCGACAGCCAGGGTTCCGCCAATATCTTTTGTTGTAAAGTACGAGAGTGCTCCTCCTAAAATGGCAACAGCAAAACCGATGATACCGGCACTGCAGGAGTAGATCAGGTAACACACAAAGTACACGCCAAACGACATCCAGAAGTTGTTTTTGATCAGGTCGAAACAGCGTGAAAATGCTTCTGAGAATGACCTGTCCTCCACCATCAGCATAATTTCGAATGGTACCAGAACGACCATCAGGTAAAGCCCTGGCGCGATGCACATCACTGTTCCTACAGCAATAAGCAGTATCAGTGGTATTGAATACATCATGACCTTAAAAAAGTACTTTTTAAACTCTTCCCATACCTGGGCCATTTCCGGTACCTGCTTTCCATTTTCATCGTAAATTTTCATGTACGCAATGATTGCCACCTTCATCGCAGTGATGTTTGCCAGGCTAAGTACCAGCAACAAAAAATACGTGGTGCCGAAAAAAGAAGAATCGAATACCTTGTCCGCTTCCCCTCCCATAAAGATGTCGCGAAAAATATTGCCCATCCGCGATTGGTATACCCCGTTAACAATCGTAGAGGCGAGCATAAAAACACCGGCTATCCCGAAGAAGGATGCCAGAAGGGGTTTGAAATTTTGGGTTATAAAAATGAAAGTGTCGGTGATAATCTCCCCGAAATCCCTCACCTTTCTGAGCTCAGTTTTTGGTTCAGCCACGCTGTAAAATTTTGATTGCTGGTTTCAGGTTCAGTCACGGAACTTCTGCGCGCGATCTGCCTGTGCAGCAATATGGGATAAATAAAAAAATACCAGGCAATGAAGAGCAGGCTTGTACCCAGGATGCCAAGGCTGAGCCACAAAGGCATTTTATCATACCGTGTAACAAATCCCTCCAGGAATGCTGCAGTTATAAAAAACGGGATTAAACCGAATACAATTTTTAACCCGTCCTTGCCACCTTTGATCAGCGATACACCACGTGCATAGGTTCCCGGAAACAACAAACTGTTGCCTAATATAAGTCCCGCTGCACCTGCAATTACAATAGACCAAATCTCCAGTGTACCATGTATAAATATCACGGTGATACTTTTAAACCCAAGCCCTTTCGAAAAAAAATAATATTGAAAAGAACCCAGCATCATACCATTGCTCAGCAATAACCAAAGTGTACCAATGCCGAACGTTGCACCAAGCATGTAAGCAATAAAAGCTACCCTGATGTTGTTGAAGGCGATCATTGAAAACATATTCAGGCTGTCACCTTTTTTGTATACGCCAAAGGGATCCCCACGTTCGATATTTTCGTTGGTCATATTTACATAACCATCTCCAAGAATTAGCCGGATAAAGTTTTCATCATATTTCGCCGATAAAGCACCGATGGCACAGAAGACGATAAAAAACAAAAAGGCATAAGCAAACTGGCGCCTGTAAAATCTAAATAAGTAAGGCAGTTCAAATTGCCAGAAACTCCAAATACGCGACCGCTGCTCTTTTTTATTCCTGTAAATTTTCTGGTGAAACGATGCAGCGAGGCCGTTCAGGTATTTGCTGGTTTTGCTTTTTGGGTAGAATGTACGGCTATACGCTACATCGTCAGTCAGGTCGATAAAGTTATCCGCGAGCCGGTCGGGGTCATGCGGCTGCTCCAGTTCGTGTTCGTATTGCTTCCACTTATCTGCATTATTCTTTAAAAACTGCGCCTCACGCATATTGTTTTTTTTTGTTGACCGGCCGCATATCTCTGGTTGATCATCCTTGCTACGCTCAGTTCATCTTCTGGTTATTATAGCATCGCATTTACAACTGCAATAAGGCTTATGTAACAAATTAATTATATAAGCAGGCAGCCCGCATAGCTGTAAAAATAACGGACAATTCGCATGCATTTTCAAATAATTAGATATTAATTGCAGCAGCAACTATGAACAGCATTAGCATAACTACCAGTCAGAACATTGAGATTGAATATGAGTTGGCGAGCCTTGGTGATCGCATCCTGGGCTACATAATCGACTGGCTGATCATCTTTGCCTATATTATCCTGGTTGTTGTGGTGTTCAGGATAACAACAGGAATGGATTTTCTTGGGGACCAGGTATGGTTGTTAATCCTTTTAGGTGTTCCTGTCCTCTGTTACGACCTGTTGTCGGAGTTGTTTTTTAACGGGCAGAGTGCGGGCAAAAAAGCCATGGGAGTAAAAGTGATCAGCCTTACCGGGGAACAGCCAGCCTTTAGCCAGTACCTGATCAGGTGGCTATTTCGCCTCGTCGATTTTACGATTTCTTCTCACCTTGTGGGCCTGATCATGGTTGCAGCTACAGAAAAAAAGCAACGACTCGGCGATATGGTCGCAGGCACAACCCTGATCAAAACAAAACCGCGCACACAACTGGAAGACACGATGTACGTAAACGCGACTCCGCTTACCTACGAGGTCGTCTATCCCGAGGTCGTCAATTTAAAAGACGCCGACCTCGAATTAGTCAAAGAAGTGATCGTCGCCGTCAGGCGCAGCGGTAATACTATGCTGGCATTGCAGGCGCAACACAAAATAGAACAGCTACTCGGCATCAGAAGCCGGCAACCCGAACCGTTATTTTTTCTGCAGACCATTCTCACCGACTACCAGCATATTACGAGCAGGTTATAACAATCTCCCGGACGTATGTTACCCACGCTCAAACTGGTGCAAGCAACGTGAAGGGATGTACCGGAATGTTTCGCAAAATCCAGAAAAGGATAACAACCGCTAAGAATAACTTTACGAACAACGGCGAATGGAAAATCTGCTGGCTAAACTGTTTTGAGCCAACGGCGTTGAGCGCGTAAACGACAGCAGAATAGACGATTAATGGAAGGCTCAGTACGAAAAGTAAATTTAACCTCAAAGCCTGGAACAAATCTGCATGAAGTAATGCCGAGATCGCACGCTGAGAGCCGCACCCGGGACAAAACAGTCCGGTTACCAGGTGAAACGGACACCTTGGAAAGAGGGTACTGTAACGGGCGTCTATAAAGAAGTATAACAGTGCTATACAAAGCACTGTTATACCGATAATGATTGGCCTCGTAAGCTGTTTTGCCCGGTTCATTAATCGCCGTTGCCCCTCATGCCGCTCAGCATGGCCATACCACCAAACATAAATAGAAAGACCAGGTAGATAACTATTCCCGATATCCCTACCAGGAAGCTGATCTTGGTCCATTTGCCAGCCTGCCTTGAAGCCTCCAGGGCGCCTGCATGATCACCGGCAACCCATTTGGTGTTCACCTGGCTGGCAAAAACTATCCCCGCAATTCCAAACGGTAAGCAGCAAAAAAGCGTTGTCAGAATCGATTCCACCAACCAGTTTTTTGGCTGAACGTTCGGCGTCTGCGGAATTTCTGATCCATAAGAATTTTCCATGAAGCGTTAGTTGATTTGGTTCGACTTAAATATATCAAATTATCTAAGCTGGTGTATACAATCTCTTCTACAATAATTTTAATAAGCCCGTGCAAATAGCACGCGCTGTTCCGATGGAGCACCGGTAAGAATACATCTGCCAGCCTCTTGCTCATTGTTTAATGGAATACATCGTATGGTGGCCTTCGAAAGCTCCTTGATCTTTTCTTCTGTTTCTGGTGTTCCATCCCAATGTGCTGACACAAACCCCCCCTTGCCTTCAAGCAGCGCAAGGAATTCGTCCCAACTATCTGCAGGAGTTATATGCGTCTCCCGGAAAGTAAATGCTTTATTATAGATCGACTCCTGTATCGTATGCAACAGCTTTCCAATGTTAATCGCCAGGTCATCCAATGGGAGGGTAAGCTTTTCCCGGGTATCACGGCGGGCAACTTCAACAACACTGTTCGCAATGTCGCGCGCACCAATGCCAATGCGCAGCGGCACACCCTTCAGTTCATACTCCGCAAACTTCCATCCTGGTCTGCTGTTATCACTGTCGTCGTATTTAACCCGGATGTCAGCGGCTTTAAGTTCTTTCACCAACTTGCCCACAACCTCATCGATGGCAGCTTTTTGTTCATCTCCTTTGTATATCGGCACGATCACCACCTGGATGGGGGCAAGTTTTGGCGGTAACACCAGGCCATCGTCGTCGCTGTGTGCCATTACCAGTGCACCTATCAGCCGGGTGCTTACTCCCCAACTGGTTGCCCATACATAATCAAGCTTGTTTTGTTTATCACTGAACTTAACGTCGAAGGCTTTGGCAAAGTTCTGACCCAGAAAATGCGAAGTCCCGGCCTGCAGTGCCTTACCATCCTGCATCAATGCTTCTATGCAAAATGTGTCCACAGCACCTGCAAAACGCTCGTTCGGCGTCTTCACACCTTTCACCACCGGAACAGCCATCCATTCTTCAGCAAAGGTGGCATATACGTCGAGCATCTGTCTTGTTTCGGCTACTGCTTCCTCCGAAGTTGCATGCGCCGTATGACCTTCCTGCCACAAAAATTCAGCTGTGCGTAAGAATAATCTTGTTCGCATTTCCCAACGTACAACGTTTGCCCATTGGTTGATGAGTAATGGCAGGTCACGGTACGATTGAATCCAGTTTTTATATGTGCTCCAGATGATGGCCTCACTCGTTGGCCTGATGATGAGTTCTTCCTCAAGCTTACTATCCGGATCAACCATCAGGCTGCCCTTCTTTTCTTCATTCACTTTAAGCCGGTAATGGGTGACAACTGCACATTCTTTAGCAAAGCCTTCCGCGTTTTGTTCTTCTTTTTCAAACAGGCTTTTTGGAACGAACAATGGAAAGTAGGCATTCTGATGCCCCGTGTCTTTAAACATTTTATCCAGCGCAGCCTGCATGTTTTCCCAAAGTGCATAACCATAGGGTTTAATCACCATGCACCCGCGAACGGCGCTATAATCAGCAAGTCCCGCTTTAATTACCAGGTCATTGTACCACTTCGAATAATCCTGTTCCCGTGATGTAATCTCTTTACTCATTCTTAAGGTTCATTTAGGTTGATGCCTACCATGTCTGTTGTAAATAAACATGCGACGATTACCCGGAATATGCTGCTCTGTGACGCGATATTGATGGGATAAAAACGGGGTACAAACTTGTAGTTTAATTAACAAAACAAGAGAAACTGTTAATATTCAGGCAAACTGTTTGCTGTTAAAAACACAGACGTGATAAGCATCGCAAAAGTAGTAACTTCGATACTAATAATCCTTTCAAAACGGTAGCCATGAATTACAAAATTTTACTTCTCGCTTTTTTCGCGGCTGTATTCACCAGTTGCTCTACGTACAAAGCAGGCCAAACACCTGACGATGTCTACTATTCTCCGGCACGTGATCTTACAGCAAAAAAGGAGGTCAGAACTGAGCCGAGACGTGACCGCTACGAAGAATATGTTTCAAGCCAGGATGACCAATACCTGCGTCGGAAGATCAGGGATCGTGAAAGATGGTCAACTATCGACGACTACAGCTATTGGTACGACAGCCGCTACAATCATATGGATGGATTATCCTACAACCGTTATAACATGTGGAACCAACCGTACCGGTACAACACCTGGGGGTATAATACCTGGGGGTACAACACGTGGGGATATAATCCATGGACGCCTGGCTATTTCGGGTATGGAGGGATGTACTCCCCCGCTTATCCAATTGTTTATTATAAAAATCCACGCGTTTATTCCGGCACAACCGGCAAAACAAACCTGACCTCATTCTCTAACCGGGCATATAACAATCAGAACACCAATTCAAACAACTACAACAAAGGTCGGGGTAACGAAAGCAACAACTTCGGGTCGCTGATGAAGCGGGTTTTTTCCGCTCCTGAGCCCGGCAACTCCAATTCGCAAACCAGCCAAACGTGGGAAAGGCCTGTTCGTACCATGGACCCTGGTTCAACCCCAAGCAGCAATGCCGGTGGACGTAGCGGTGGTTACAATAGCACAGGCACTAACAGCGGTACAGCTCGTCCTCCCCGTTAATCGAAACCTGTCAGCAGAATAGGTCACATTCTTCGGTGTAGAAAGGAACCCGTGCATATACCTCTTTTCTTCGCTTTACCAGTACCCCATTAAAATAACGTATGAAAAGATATTTACTTTTTCTCGGAGTTTGTTGTGCCCTTCACACTGCACAGGCGCAAACGCCGGAAGATGCCTTGAGGAATAGCTTTTTCACCCAAAACGGAACGGCACGTAATATGGCCACCGGGGGTGTCATGGGAAGCCTTGGAGGTGACATTACAGCAAACAATGTAAACCCCGCGGGCATTGGTCTTTTTCGCACAAGCGAATTTGTGATTACGCCCGGAGTAACGCTCAATAAAAATAAATTCAATTTCCGGGGCGACCCGTCGGCCAGTAACAAAACCGGTTTCAACCTGGGCGCATCAGGATTTATATTTGGCATTCCCAACAGGTATGGTGGCCGCTGGAGCAGTTCTGCATTCTCCATATCAGTAAATCAGCTGGCAAACTTCAACAATCGCGTATCGTACAAAGGTCGGAATAATCAGAGCTCTTTTACCGAGCAGTACCTTGAAGAGCTTATAAGAGACCGGGCGGATACAAATGCTGCACTTAGCAACTACATCTTTGGATCGTCGCTTGCCTTCCGCACTTACCTGATCGATAAAGAAGTAGGAGCAAATGGTGCTTTCTCGGGATATCAGAGCCTGGTTCCGGTTTCAACCGGGGTGATCCAGGAAAACGATGTTACCACTACAGGTGGGTACAACGAGATTTCTGTTGCTTTTGCAAATAACATGGCCGACCAGCTTTATGTTGGTGGTAGCCTAAACTTCCCGGTTATCAACTACAATCGCGACGTGCGCTACAGGGAAACTGATGCGACAAACAACCCCAACAACGACTTCAACTATTTCGAGTTTAAAGAAGTGAGTAACAGTTCTGCAATCGGTGCCAACGTTAAACTGGGAATGATCTACAAGCCGGTAGATTATGTGCGGCTTGGTCTCGCAGTTCATACCCCCTCTTTACTTTCGTTTAAAGACAATATACGGTCATCGCTTACGGCCGACACCGAAGGATATGCCCAGGTTAGAAGTGAAAGCAGCGATAACTTAAACAATGGAAATGCCGGCGACAGAAGGTACAATATGATCACACCATGGCGTGCAATTGCAAGTGGCAGCTACGTTTTCCGCGAAATAAACGATACCCGCATGCAACGTGCGTTCATTAGTGCCGACCTTGAATACGTGAACTACCGCGGAGCACGTTTCTCTGCCAGCGACGACCAGGACGTTGAAGCAACAAACTATTATAAAGCCATAAATACCATCACCAGGAACCTCTATAAAAGCGCGCTCAACTTTCGTGTGGGCGGCGAATTAAAGCTGCATACCTGGATGTTCCGTGCAGGGGGTGCATTTTATGGTAATCCATACCAACAGAGCGACGAACTCAAGTCGAACCGTGTTCAGGCAACCGGGGGTTTAGGGTATCGTAACCACGGCATATTCATCGACCTTGCCTATGTACATAACTTTAATAAAGACGTCAACTTTCCTTATCGTTTAAATGATAAGCCCAGCACCTTTGCAGAGCAAACCGGAAGCCGGGGAAATGCAATGCTTACGGTTGGATTCAAGTTTTAAGCGATAAGTAATTACATATTTAAATTTAGGGGCACTCCGAAACGGGTGCTTTTTTTTGCCCGTATCATCAGGGCGGATCAACCCGGTTTAAAAATTCGCGGGCTTGTTTTTGGTGATCCCGGAGCGGCAAATGAATTTGTCGCAGGTGATTACAACCTGACGCTTTGCAGCTGTGCAGCCACGGTTGTCTACCTCCCAACTGACAGGTGGGACCCTGGCGTAACTGTTTGACGTTAGTCGCTGGTATCCAGCAGATGGCACAACAATTGAATAAAGATTATCGCTGAAAACCAACAATTGCTATTCATGATCAAATGGTTTTCGTGGTCGGAATAGCCTAACCAATTAAATCGAGCTACTATGTTATGGAGGGGAAGAGCAGGCAGTACGAATGTTGAAGATCGCCGTGGAATGTCGGGTAAAGGCATGGCAGTTGGCGGCGGAATAGGTGGTGTCATTATCGCGCTTTTGTATATGTTTCTTGGTGGTGATCCATCGCAGATGCCGCAGATTGGCGCCGGTACGGGTCAGTCGCGCGAAATGAGCGTGGAGGAAAAAGCCGCCGACGATACACTCGCTCAATTCGCCAGCGTCGTGCTCAAAGAAACCGAAGATGTATGGACCAATGCACTCCAGGGCTACCAGGAACCGAGGCTGGTTATGTTCAGGGATGCAGTACAGTCGGGTTGCGGTGGTGCAACATCAGCGTCAGGCCCATTTTATTGCCCTGCGGACCAGAAGGTATACCTCGATTTGGCGTTTTTCCAGGACCTAAGACAACGCTTTGGTGCACCGGGTGATTTTGCTATGGCGTATGTCATCGCCCACGAAGTTGGGCACCATGTTCAAAATCTAATGGGTACGTCGGATAAGGTTCAACGTGCGAGAAGCCAGTTGAGTGAGACCGAATACAACAAGCTCTCGGTAAAGCTCGAGTTGCAGGCTGACTTTTATGCCGGTGTTTGGGCACACCATGCTCAAAATACAAAAGGTATACTAGAGGCCGGCGACATCGAAGAAGCCCTTACCGCAGCAAGCGCCATAGGCGACGACCGGTTGCAAAAACAAGCGCAGGGGCATGTTACCCCAGAGTCATTTACGCATGGTACATCTGCACAACGCATGTACTGGTTTAAGAAAGGCTATCAAACAGGGGATCTTAATGCGGGAGATACTTTTTCGAGCACCGAGGTACAGTAATTACTCAGCTTGAGATTGCTTTTCAACCCGGCGTGAACCGGCATACAACTCGTATTCCAACAGGCGACAGTCAATTTTGCTGGTATAGAACTCTATTCGCCTGCGTGCCTTCAAACCTATTTTCTTGGCAAGATCGAGGTTGCCAGTGAAGATATAGCCGGTATATCCTTTACATTTTGTTTTCAGGAAATCGCCGATACTCGCGTACGTTTCCTGCAAAGCAATTTCTTCACCAAGCCGGTCACCATATTCAGGGTTAAAAAACACCACTCCCCCTGCTGTTTCGGGAACAGGGGTAAGCTGAAAATCGCAAATATCAAATGTTATTAAGTGGTCAACACCGGCAGCTGCTGCATTGATCCTTGAGATGTTGATCGCATCCTCACTAATGTCGGTTGCAATTATGGTTAAACCCTGTACGTCTTTAACCTGTTGCTTCAGTTGACGTAATTGTTCTTCATATACGCTATCGTCATATCCCTGGAGGTGCATGAATCCGTAATTTTCCCTGAATAAGCCCGGCCGGCGGTTACTGGCGATCAACGCTGCCTCAATCGCAATGGTCGACGAACCGCACATAGGGTTTACGAAGGGCGATAACCGGTCCCAGGTGGTAGCGAGTATCGCAGAAGCTGCCAGCGCCTCAAGCATCGGTGCTTTTCCCGGTATTTTTCTGTAGCCGTGTTTGGCAAGGGTTTCGCCAGACGTATCAATAAAAATCTCGGCAGCTTCATCGCGCCAGAAAAGGTGAACCACCGTCTGCTCCAGTGAAGGTCCGCTATTTGGTCTGCTTCCTGTCTCATTCCTGATCCGGTCCACAATCGCGTCCTTCACCTTTACATTAGCAAACATGCTATTCGTGATGCTGGGATGACTCACGTTGCTGGTGATCGAAAAATAGCCATTGAGCGGAAGAATTTTCTCCCATGCAATCTGCGATAATACGCGGTAAACATCCCCTGGTCCGTTTGCCTCAAAAGTTTTAAGTGAATACAATACCTGGCTGGCACACCTGAGGTTCAGGTTCAGCTTTATGCAATCTTCAATGGTGCCGAAAAGCTCTGCGCCGGTAGAAAATCCCCTGGTGATCCTGAAATCAAGTTCTTCAATTTCCTGTTGGAGGTAGGGCGATAATCTTTTGTTACAGGTAATAATGATCCGGCCGGGGGTACTGAAAAAATCCATTGTTCAATATTCTGGTTAAATGAAAAGGAAACTGCAGGTACTTAATAGTGCCCATCATTTGATGCGAGGTCTGATATATTCACAGGCAACAAAAGGCAGTTTTATGGGACGATCTTTTGTATCATTGGGAGACATCGTTGCCACGTCCGCCCGGCTCGCCATTCGGACGGGCTCGGTTCAAAGATAGCTTTTCATGGCGTCGGGTGCTTACTGCTAACAGATGCAATCCGTGCATCATAGCTACTCCTTGGCCAAACCCAAAATGAAACGCTTACTTTGGCTTTGCCCGTTCGTACTGAACCGGCCAGTTCACATCCACCCCGAGCTTCCGGGCCGCATGCAACGGAAAGTATGGATCACGCAGGAATTCTCTGGCCAACAACACCAGGTCAGCTTTTCCTGAAGCAATGATCTCTTCAGCCTGTTCCGCCGATGTGATCAGCCCAACTGCCCCGGTTGCAATACCAGCTTCTTGTTTTACCCGCGCCGCGAAAGGAACCTGGTAACCGGGCACCAGCGGAATCTTTACGTTGGTAACATTACCACCGGTTGAACAGTCGATCAGGTCAACCTGCATTTCCTTTAGCTTCCGGGCAAGCGCAACAGAGTCTTCAACTGTCCAGCCACCCTCGACCCAATCAGTCGCCGATATTCTAACAAACAATGGATTGCCTGAAGGCCAGACCGTTTTCACTGCATCTACAATTCTTAACAACAGCCTGGTACGATTTTCAAACGATCCAC
>JASLBT010000084.1 GCA_030146445.1 Segetibacter sp.
ACTACATGTCACTCGCGGCCCGGATACTTCAAGGCTGCACACGCAACGAAGCACGGTTGCATAAGAGTATTGCGCAATAACAAAACCGGGGATTATAACGTTAAATACGAATACTTTGTGACTGCCCTAAAACTGCTTCACCATTTTGCGGTTAACTTTATCAGGCGTAAAAACAATTCTATCCGTTCAATAACCTCCAAACGACTTTTAAAGGTACTCCTGATCGCTGCAGGTTTAGTAGCTGTAAGCGTATTGGGTTTCCAGCTTTGGTTTGTTACGAATGCACGGGGAGTGATCCGGAACTTCATCACCGAGAAATCAAGAGGAAACCTTAAGCTTGAACTTTCCGAGCTAAAGTTTGCCTTTCTCTCCAATACCATCCAGATAAATGAAGCTGATATTGTAAGCACCGACACCGTTTCTCAACCGATCACTTATCACATCAGGTTCAAACACCTGAAACTCCGGGTTGCATCTGTATGGCCGCTATTATTTCGGAACCAATTATTACTAGACACCATTCAATTGCATAACCCCGTTATCGAAATTTTTCAATGGCGGAAAGATACTGCGCAGCAGCAGGCAAAAGACGAACTGTCGTTGCCGCAGGAAATGGGAAAACTTTACAACAGCATGCTCGACGCACTCGATGAGTTTGCCATCCGGAAGATAAGCATCAACAATGCAAGCATAAGCCTGGTGAACAAAATGAAGCCGGGTTCGAACCCGGTTACCATAAACCGGATCTACCTGGACCTCTCAAGGAACCTTCATACTGCTAAAAGAAGGGGCGTTTCTCCAGATCAATCTGTAGAACTTAAAACCGATAACCAGGAGATATTTCTTCCCGGCGGTAAAAATAAAATATCATTCAAGAATTTCAAACTGCAGCTTTTCCAACAACGGATCGAATTAGATAGCTGTACCCTGACGGCTCGTGCCAGCGACAGCACGAAAAGCAGTTACCGTATCTTTTTTAAAAAACTCTCATTGCTCGGGGTTGACCTTAACGCAATGGAACGCAATAACGTGATCAAAGCAGACTCGGTGTATTGCGAAAACCCGATTTTCGATATCAACCTATTTCGTTCCGACGCTGCAAAGCGAAGCAGCGGGGTTCCCGATCCCGATAAAATTCTGAAGGAACTTACGGGAAACCTCGACCTGGCTTTTGTGGGTGTGCGTAACGCCGGCATTCACCTGGAAGTAAATGGTAAAAGGAAAACGTCGCTTTCCAATTCCCACAAGGATGACTTTGAAATGCGCGGCTTGAGAATAAACCCCGACTCTTCCGTACCCGTTTCGGTTGACAGGTTTGATATGACCGTACGCGACTATCACCTGTACAACCAGGACAGTTCGACCACGTACAAGTTTGATAGCCTCCACTTTCTGAACGACAAGGTGGTATTGAATAATTTCAGCGTCCTTACCTCACCCGGCAGACTCAGGCAAAAAAGCTACCGGAACTTTACAATACCCTACTTTGAGCTTACAAGTGTAGACTGGTACCAATTAATTTTTGACCAGAACCTGGTGGCTGAAGCCGCTTACCTAAGAGACCCCGTGATCATTTACAGGAGGATGAATAAAAACATACCTGGAAAACGAACAAACATATTCAACTCCCTGCAGAGTATGGACAACCTGATGACCCTGAACCGTATCATCGTTGAGCATGGCGACGTAAAATTCAGAACAGGCACTTCTACCGCGCTGAATTTCCGAAATGTAGACCTGAGTATATCCAGCAACCGCCTGCTGCAGTCGAAAAACAGGCAGGGATTGCAGAACGCTGTTGACCGGCTGAGCTTTTCTGAAGGGTCGATACACATCAAAGGGCTCACTGCTCAACTTGAAAATGCGCGGTATACAGGCAACAAGCTGGTTTATGCCGACCGTTTAAAAGTTTCGGGGAAAGACGATGGTGTTAGGGCAACCATTAACGGGGTACTCCTGGATAATCTCCAATTTGATAACGATGGCAATAACATCGAACTCGATGGCCTGCATTGGAAAAGTGCTTCAGTTGCACTCCACAACAACGGCAGGTCAGGCAACCGCGACAAAGAAACGAATATCAATATCACGGACATTTCAGGCAACAACACCCAATTTGATCTTACCGGCACCGGTACAATGGTATCCGGTTTTGTAAATACACTGGAAGCCTCTTCAATTATAAAACAGGGTGACCAACCGTTAACCGTTCGCAAACTCCTGCTCGACGGAAAAAACCTCGCACTTCAGTCTGGAAACTTCACCGTAAGGTCGAAGGAATACAAAATTTCAAGCGGCAACCCATCATACCTTAAAGAGGTTGAGATCGATCACGTTGCTCCAGGCGAAAAGATCAACATCACTGCTCCTGATATACGGTTTGTAACTTCTATCTACGAGCTCCCTACCAGTCGCTTCTCCTTTAGCCGAATGGACGTCAGCAAGCCGAGCGTGTTTGTAGAAACGCAAAAGACCAGCCCGAAGCCGGGTTTGGCAACATTTCCATATATCCGGATCGACAACCTTGTGGTGAACAACCCTGAACTGAATATTAGATCGGGTGATAACGACTCTGCCTACAACCTGCTTTTACCCTACTCTGCTACCAGCGTCGTACGCGGAAGCAACATCATATTGTCTGCAGACAGTTCGTCCGCTGCGTCGCTATCGCTGCAACTATCCGCTGCCAGTATCACCAGAAACAAAAGGCGCTATGCCCTGGATAGCGGGAAGCTCGACATCGACCTTGCGGACATTAAGTTCAAAAACGAAGACGGCGAACTCAAATGGAACGGACTGATCAACCGCCTGGCACTGGAAAGCAATAGCGGCCTGGCGGATCAGCAAAGAATGAAAGGTTTCCGTTTCAATCAGCTCTATGCAGGAAACCTCAACCTGAGTTCAGACGACCTGCCTGACCTTATGGGTGTAGTTCGCAAGAATGTGTCGTCGTGGATGCAAGTACCAGAAGGGGAATATCTCGACAGTACCAGGCACTTGAAATGGTACAATGCAGAGTACTCCAGTAAAGCCAACCGGTTGCACATAGACTCCTTCGTCTACAAGCCGGCGTTATCATTAGAGGCTACACTCGCAAAAGCAAAATACCGGAGTGACTACATAACAATGGCAGCCGGTGGGTTGACGATTGATGGCTTTGATGCCGATCGTTACGAGAAGCAAAATGTTTTTTATGCCGATGCAGTTACCATTGCACGTCCACGGTTCCACATCTATAAGGATAAAATTTTGCCGTTCCAATCCGGCTTGCTAAAGTCATTGCCGGCATCGGCCATTATGGCAATCAGTTCACCGGTTGAAATTAAAAACATACACGTGCACGATGGCGAACTTGTTTACACCGAAAAGGACTCCAGTTCGCGGTCCGACGGTAAGCTAACCATCAGCCGTTTAAATGGCCGGCTCCTCGACTTCAGCAATCAAATGACCGGGAGCACTGATTCATTACGCATAGCTGTTGAGGGTTATCTGATGGATACGCTGCCGCTTCACGTCACTGTAAACCAATCCTACACAGATCCGCATTGGGGCTTCAGATTTAACCTGACGGCCGGGGAAGCTCCGTTTCGGATCTTCAATGCTATGATCACTCCGTTGTCTAACATCAAGTTTACATCAGGCATACTGGATTCGGCGCAACTGCAAGCCGACGCAGATGATCAACTTGCATTCGGTAAAATCAAACTTTATTACCGCGACCTGCGTTTACAAACTGTCCGGGACGGCGAGCCTGCACAAACTTCATTCAGGAATAAACTGATCAACTTCATCATAAACACCTTTGTCATAAAAAAGAATGCAAAAGGCAGTAGCAGCCTGGTGTATTTCAAAAGACTGCCGGACCGATCTTTCCTGAATTACCTGTTGAAAACTACCCTCAGCGGACTTGCTACAGGCATCGGCTTAAAGAGGGATAAAAAATACCTGAAGGAGTACCGGAAATCACGAGCTGCAAATTCATCAAAGTGAACCGGCAACAAATACTGGCTACAAATAGGTATCCAGCCCAAGCGAACAGTTTAGCGAATCGCCAGAACGGCTACGAAACTCCCGGCCGGCTTTGTCGGGCTCCACGTCGATGATGACATCCATATCTGCGGGAAGCAGGTATTGAATAAGCATTTCCAATCTTATGCGGTCTTTGCCGCCCGGCAAAAAGCCCGCATGTCGTTTAATGTTCATTGGGCCTGCAAC
>JASLBT010000313.1 GCA_030146445.1 Segetibacter sp.
CGTAGCTATTCCTTCAACGGTAACGATTTTAACTTCGAAATGCCTGAGTTGAGAGGTTTCTCAGCGCCTGATTTTGCCTTCAATTACAGGAAACCAAAAATTGGCCTTCAAATCCAGGACCTTGAAGAAGGTAAAGGCGTAACCGTAAAGGATGTGGATGAAGATTCTCCTGCAGCTAAAGCAGGCTTCAAGGAAGGGGATGTGATTACATCGGTAAACGGAAAAGAAGTTGGAGGTGTAGACGACCTACGTGCTCAATTAAAAGATTTGAAAGAGGGTGATAACGTGAAAATGAGTTTTAAAAGAAATGGAGCTGTACAAAGCGCAGACGTTAAGTTGCCAAGAAGGCTAAAGACGGCCGACCTATAGTTCACGCTACAATGCTTTAAGCTGTTGCAAATCTGCAACAGCTTTTTTGTGCGCATAATTGTCGGCATTAGTTACTTATGGCAGCTCAATAGTAAACTTCCGACCAATTTACAATCGCTTTAAGGGCTGAAGGGTTATTTTTGCTACTGATAATTAACATGGTGACTAATAACGATAAATACGAGGCAGTAATCGGGCTGGAGGTGCATGCACAGTTGAGCACCGCCAGTAAGCTGTTTAGTGGTGACAGCGCGGCCTTCGGGGGGGAGCCAAACACACATGTAAGTGCAATTACACTTGGTCATCCCGGAACGCTTCCAAAAACCAATAAGAAGGCGGTGGGGTTTGCGGTAAAGATGGGGCTTGCCTGTAATTGCGAGATCGAGCGGTATAACTACTTCGCCCGGAAAAATTATTTTTATCCTGATTTGCCAAAAGGCTACCAGGTATCGCAACACACCACGCCAATATGCAAGGGCGGTTTTGTAAAAATTAAAACCATTGCTGGCGAACGAAATATTCGCCTTAACCGGATCCACATGGAAGAAGATGCGGGAAAAAGTATTCATGACATTGACGAAAATTATACTTGTGTCGACTTCAACCGTGCCGGGGTACCACTCATCGAAATCGTTACGGAACCTGACTTGCACACAGCGGAGGAAGCTTTTCAATATGTAACGGAAGTTCGGAAATTGGTGCGCTGGATAGGGGTTTGCGATGGCAACATGGAAGAAGGAAGCCTGCGATGCGATGCAAATGTATCCATACGGTTGAAAGGTGAAAAGCAACTCGGCACCAAGGTGGAAGTAAAAAACCTGAATTCAATACGGAATGTGAAGAAAGCAATTGAGTATGAAATAAGCAGGATGATCTTGATGGCTGAAAATGGTGAAACGATAACTCAGCAAACAAGAAGTTTCGATGCGACTAATGATACCACCTTCGCAATTAGGGACAAAGAAGAAGCCAACGACTATCGTTATTTCCCGGAGCCTGACCTCACGCCTTTTTACCTGACTGACGCCTACATCAGTGAAGTAAAAGCATCTATACCAGCATTGCCGAATGAGCTCTATGAAAAATTCCACCAAAAGTTGCAATTGAGTGAGTACGATGCCCGGCAGTTGAGCGACGAAAAAGGTCTCGCGGATTATTTTGAAAACGCAGTTGCTCACAGCAACAACTATAAAGCGATATCAAACTGGCTGCTTGGCCCCATAAGACAGGCCTTAAATGAGCAAGGGCTTTCATTTGAATCTTTAACCCTACCGCCATCGGCGTTGGCCGGACTTGTCAGCCTCGTCGACGAAGGCAAGGTGAGCTTCTCGGTAGCTTCTTCCAAAATCCTGCCCGTGATCATGGAAAACGGAAGCAGGTCACCTGCTGATGTTGCACAGGAACTTAACCTCGTACAGGTGAGCAACACCGATGAAATTGAAAATTGGGTGAACCAGGTATTGAACAAAATGCCCGACAAAATAGCGGAATATAAAAAAGGTAAAAAAGGCCTGATCGGATTATTCATGGGAGAGGTAAAGAAAATAAGCAAGGGCAAAGCCGATCCTAAAAAAACGACTCAACTTCTGGAAGAAAAGCTTGGCAAGTGATGCAGGCGTGAACTAAAATCTATGAAACAAGTAATGATCGCTGTATTGGGGATGCTATTTATCGCATCCTGCAGCAAAAAACAATCAGACTCTTTTACCGTAACGGGAACAATTGAACATGCGCCAGGTAAAAAGGTGTTTCTAATGGAAATTCCATACAGTGCTCCTCAGCCGATCGTAGTGGATTCGGTAACCCTCGACTCAAAAGGGGCATTTACACTTAAAGGAGCCAGGAAAGAGGAGCAGATTTATGGCCTCTCCCTTGAAAACGGACCGGAACTCCTTTTGGTGAACGACGCCGACGAAATCAACATCAAGCTTGATGTTAACAATTACCGGGATTATAAAGTGACGGGCTCACCCGCAAGCGAGAGTTTGCACAGGCTTTTTGAAGAATATGGCAGAAAGGACTCAACCCTGTTTATCACCATGAAGTCAATTGACTCCCTACAAAAAGCGGGAGGCAATGATAGTACATTACTGATGGCTCGTGCAAAAAGAGATGCGCAGTCACAGGAGATTTCGAATACGGTAAAAAAGTTCATTTCAGAATCACCCAGTCCTGCTGCACGGTTTTACGCCATTGGGCTGGCAAGTCGCACCCTTCCGCCTGACGAGTTAAAGCAGTTGGTTGATCAGTCGGTTGCCAAATTCAAAGATCACCAGGGACTCGCCGGACTAAGCAAGATGCTTGCAGCAAATACAGCCAGAACACAACCCGACTATCCGCTGCTCAATCAACAGGCTCCCGAGATAAATATGCCCGATAACAAGGGTAAAATGATCAGCCTGAGCAGCTTCAAGGGTAAATACGTACTGGTTGATTTCTGGGCAAGCTGGTGCGCACCTTGCAGAAAAGAAAACCCCAATGTTGTTGCTGCATACAATAAATTTAAGAACAAAAACTTCACAATACTGGGTGTATCGCTCGATCAGGATAAGGGTGCATGGCAACAGGCTGTTGCAAAAGATAACCTTACGTGGACCCATATCAGTGACCTGAAACAGTGGGAAAGTGCCGCTGTTCCGGCTTATGGCATTGAAGGAATTCCGTTCAACGTATTGGTTGATCCGCAGGGAAAAATTATAGCGAGTAACCTGCGGGGGCCTGATCTCGAAATTAAATTGCAGGAATTATTACAATAGTACAGACGTGGGTTGACGCCGTAGTCTCGTCATTAAATTAATTGTAAAGGTTGCCCTATACTGGCAGCCTTTTTTATTGCGTTTTGCTGCTGCTTTCGTTCCAGGCGTCAAGCACTTGCTGGGTGTGGTTTTTACTATTGGGCTTGTCTATAACTTTTTTGATCTTTCCTTGTTCGTCAATCAAAAAAGTTGTGCGGTGAGTACCATCGAACACCTTTCCCATAAACTTTTTCTCGCCCCAAACGCCGTATTGCTCAACAATCGTATGGTCCTCATCCGAAACAAGCGGAAAGGGAAGGGCGTATTTGGTCTCAAACTTCTTATGCTTTTTAACCGGATCAATACTTACCCCTACAACCTGGAAGCCCTTATCGAGAAGTGCGGCATAATTATCCCGAAGATTGCAAGCCTGTGCGGTACATGTAGGCGTATCATCTTTCGGGTAAAAATAGAGAATCACCTTTTTCCCTGTGTAGTCGCTTAGTGAAACGGGATTGCCATTTTGGTCAACACCCTTGAATACGGGAGCTCGTTTACCTGGTGTTAAACTGGTCATCTGAATAGTGTGTTAGGAGGAATATCGAAAGTTGAATTATCGTGTAAACCGGTAGGTTCTCGACGTAACGTTCCCCGCTTCATCTTTAATGGTAACCAGCAGTTCGTGGCTTCCGGGGGATGTACGCTTATCAAAACGATGAATGAAGTAGTCGCTTTTACGACTGAACATAAGCCATTTTCCGTCGAGTTCAGCTCTGAACCCACTTAGTTCGCCGGCATTGTCTGCTGCTGCGAAGGTGATTGATCGCGCCTTACTGAGGTTTGAACCGTTTTTCCATCCAACAGGGCGAATAACGGGCGGCACAGTGTCGATGATCAGCTGCACCTTGCCGAAATCCCAATACTTAGCCTCCATCCAGTTGTTCTTCCAGCTGCCTTTCGTTGCCACTTTCTTCCGCTCGTTTACCAGTTGCATAACTACGCGGTCCCGGAATTGTTCAGGAAAATCGACTAATGGCTGTATGCGAACTGTAAAGCTATCGTGTACGGGTACTGTAAAGTTGTGCAGCGCGTGAACTGCCGACACAACAGTGCCGCCAGATTGGGGCTGTTGAGCTACGTACCTGAAACGCACTGTATCGTAAAAAGCATTGTCGCTAAAACGTACCTCTAATCCCGGCTTTTGCAGTATGTAGGATTTTCCCGGCGACAGCACTTGATTACTGTCGGGAGTTGGTGTGTTTTGTGCAAGCGATGGCACATACCTCACCCGGAATTTAATGGCTGAAGCATTTCCACTCACGTCTTTTATCACCAGATTTATAACGTGTATTTCTCCATCATCAAGGCGTAATAAGCCTGGTGTGTGTTTTAGGTAGACAGGACTTTTGTTGCCGGGCAAAATGCTGAGGTGCTGAATGTAAGGTCCGCCACGGTACCTGGTTCTGTAATCGATGTTTGCATTGATGTACCTGCTGTCGTCGTAGGAGAAATCATCCATTCTGAACGCGTTCTGTAAGGTATCGTCCATCCACAATTCGGCCTGGTAAATCCCAAACTTAAAAGAGCGATCGGTTTTGTCCTCTGCGCTGAGGCCAAGGCTGATGACCGGCGATGATACCCGTACCACGGTGTCGATGCTCGTAAGCGTAGCACCAGCAGCTTTAAGCCGGATACGTTTTGGGGCAGCCTCGTAGGTGCTGAACCGGCGATCGTAATAGTACAAACCATAGATTATTGGTCGTACGTGATCGGGAATATTGAGCTTAAAGTTTAACGGGTTTATGTTTTTGTCGGTGCTTGTTTCACGAATTTCGAAGTGCAGGTGTGGACCCTGGGAACCCCCGGTATTTCCACTGCTGGCAATAAACTGCCCTTTTTTCACCGGGAACTTACCGGCAGGCAGCTCAAGGTACTGTTCCCACTGTTCAGTATTATATTGTACCTCTTTTACATACTCGTTTAAGTCGTTATAAAAATCATTTAGATGTGCATACAACGTGGTGTATCCATTTGGATGGTTGATATATATGGCCCGGCCATAACCATAACGTTCAATTTTTACCCGGCTGATATAGCCCTCAGCTGCCGCATAAACCGGAAGATTTTCTCTTTGATTTGTTCGAATGTCGAGCCCCATGTGGAAGTGATTTGTACGCAGTTCCCCAAAGTTCCCGCTGAGCTGAATGGGAATGTTCATGGGGTTCCTGAAGTAATCAACAGGGTAGTTCTTAACCGGGAAAGTTTGTGCAAAAAGGCTGCAGGAAAAGAAAATGGTCAGTACGAATAAAGCCGGTCTGGTAATCGTGGTCATCGTCAAAAATAAGGAGTATGAAAGTCGGGCAACACAAAAACAAAAACCTAACCATTACGGTTATCACAGTAAGACTGCCTTGAGCCGTATTGTCCTAAGTATGGAAGCGACTTCATCTTCCTTTGTGGCCCAGAGCCAGTGATATGCTCAGCCATGTATCAACGGTCATAATTATCTGTTGAAAAATATCATTTGTCCGGTAGTTCGCCGCAACAGGTTACTGCAGTACAATCTCTCATGAACGGCAGTACACCTAGGCAGATGAAGAAGGCGAGCAATTTGCGGGAAGTTTTTAACCACAAATTGTTCGCCATGAAAAGAAAAGCTAAACAAAGTTATTCTATTCCGTTGCGACTTCAAAGGGTTGCCGGAATTGATTGCCATCAGGGAAATTTCCAGGTGGCAATATGTGTGGAGGGTGAGAGCCCCATTCTTCACACTTTTGAGACCTTCACCGAAGATGTTTTTCGACTTCGGGATACACTTTTGCTCAACGACATTAAAGATGTCATAATTGAAAGCACGGGTGTTTATTGGCGGTTTGTATATCGGGTTCTTAGTGAAGCTTCAATGAAAGTAGTTGTCGTTAATCCATTTAGTGTTAAGCAGGTTCCGTTGGAGAAAACTGATAAAAATGACGCTATATGGCTTGCTACTATTTTGATGAATGGAATGGCAAGACCCAGCTTCATGGTTAGTGAGCAACAAGAAGCTATAAGAGAGCTTACCCGGCAGCGAACCCACTATACTCAGCAATTGACGCGGGTTAAAAACAGGATCGTTCGAACTCTGGAAAGCTGCAACTTTAAGGTTATGTCTGTTATATCAAATATTTCAACAAAGACAGGCAGGTTGCTCGTTGAAAAACTCAGTGAGGGTATAACCGATCCAACGGAGCTGATTAGTTGCTGCCATGCACGGGTAATCAGTAGGAAAGGTGATTTGTTACCCAAAGCTTTTTCAGGGAGACTCACACCTAATCATCAGTTGCAATTAAGGTTTCTCTTAGACGACTGGGACCATATTGAAAGACAAAGAGCAAAAACCAATGACTCAATTAAGGGTTTGTTTTCGGAGGATCAAAAAGCTATAATAGAGCGATTGCAGACTGTTGAAGGCATTGCTCAGGAGAGTAGTGAAGTTATAATGGCAGAAATGGGCATTAATGCAAAAGACTTCAAAAATGAGCATAGTGTAAGTAAATACGGCGGGTTTGCACCCGGAGTGCATCAGTCAGCCGATAAGAAAACGTTTGTAAAATGCCATCCTGGAAACAAATATTTGAGAACGATCCTTATACAATCGGCTTGGGCAGCGGTTCGAATAAAAGATGGATACTGGAGGGCTGTATATCAACACTTTAAGAAAAGCCTCCGGTCAAAAAAAGCTATCGTTGCCGTTGCTCGTCGCTTGTTGAAGGTGATCTATAAAGTTATCATCAGTGACTATAAATATGAGAAATGGGGCACAATGAAATTTCATGAAAACAGAGCAAAGATCTTAGAATACAAAAACAAGCATCAGCTACAAAAGGCATCATGATTAATTATCAAAAGGGCCGTCTCCCTTATAATGTTCAACATTGTCGTACAATCTGCCTAAACTATCTTCGGAGTACATAGGCATAAGTAGTATTATTACTGACTTGAAGAGGAAGTTTTATTTTTCATAATCCACTATCCATGATCTACCTACTTCGACTATATCCAAAAAGTCGAAAAGAAAACTATTTGAATCGTCTAACCTGATTACTTAAGCTCTCCACCTGCTGAGGGCACTTTCTACAGAGGAAGGGAGTGACACAACGATGTTTAATTAACAACTGAAGCCCGTAATATAAAAAAAGAGGCTGTTTCAAAAGGGCAGCCTCTTTTTATTAATCTAAGAAATATGTGTTCTCTAAAGAATTGTTTATAATCTCGCGTTGTTTTCATTTACATGAATAAGCGAAACGAACTAAAAGGTGTTTTTAAGCCTTACAACCAGGTGCAGGGCAGATCGCTCCCGCCTTCTCTTGATGATGTTATTTGACCTGTCACCGGATGGATGAAATGTTGGATTCAATGGACTATTCCACGATGC
>JASLBT010000324.1 GCA_030146445.1 Segetibacter sp.
GGGGTATAAGCGCTAAGCGCAATCCAGGCTTATCAATTGGCGATGTAATCTGGAAGACGTGAATGGGAGATAATTCAATTATCAGGTATTGGATGATGTCGTTTAATATATCACCAGTGTTTTTTAAATCATCTTTTAATGTGCTTGCCTATCTTTCTAAGTGCCTGTTTGGTAAATTCTTCGAACCATAGAACCGAAAGTAACTAAAGCAAGCGCGAGATAAATCTGCAGCAAATATTGCGTTTATACCAATAAGGGAAAGAATGCGCCGCATGCCGTGTTGCCACCGAGAACTTTTCGCTAATACCACTCGCTGCCATGTTCAATTAAAAGAAAATGGATATGCGTCCTTTAATTGATGTTTACAGCGTAGTTGATTATTCAGCAAAGCTACCGTGGAAAAATTCAACAGGTAGGTGCATTTAGCCGATGCTTAGGTTAATAGGCTTTTTAAAATCATGTGTCCGTTCCAACTTTATTTTCCCTGGATACATGTTTTTAACATTCACGCTATTACAAGGCATTGCGAAGAGTTGCACTATGTATTGTCGCAATTAAAGCTGAACAATTGGCGCCGCATTTCAAGCTACCCCTATTGATACGAAAAGCATTAAGGCACGGTTGTTGCCATTCCCCGTTTTTCTTCCTATTCTACTGAAAAGTTGCACTTGCAGGTTGGTTTTAGCCAACTAAAACAAAGTATGATTAAAGGATACGTCCTGGTATTTCGAAAGCTAATTTTCCAGGATGTACTCCTAAAACCTGCCATCTGAAAAAATTGTAAACAGAATCAGTAAAATCGCTAATAAGAACTATTGGAAACCCTATCGCCACTAAGTACTCCTAATGCTAGCAGTCGAGTATATGCTAAAGGAAAGTTTCTCTATCATGGAGATGAAAAAATCTTCATAAAAGGAGTTACTTATGGAACCTTCAAGCCTCAACATGAACATCAGTTTCCTGAGAAAGCTGTTGTAGAAAAGGATTTTGCGATGATGGCAGTTAACGGGATTAACTGCGTTAGAACTTATACCGTTCCTCCCTTATACCTTCTTGATGCCGCACAACAATACCACCTCAAGGTGATGGTTGGCCTGCCCTGGGAACAACACCTTACTTTTTTAGATGATGATAAAACCCAAAAAGATATTATCAGGAGAGTAACGGAAGGTGTGGTGCAGTGCAAAAAACATCCGGCCATATTATGCTATACCGTCGGAAATGAAATTCCTGCAACAATAGTGCGGTGGTATGGAAAAGAAAAAATCGAAGTTTTCTTAAAGCAACTGTATGAAGCAGCTAAGAAAGCCGATCCGGAAGGATTGGTAACCTATGTTAATTATCCCACTACTGAATACCTGAACTTGTCGTTCATGGATTTTGACTGCTTCAACGTATACCTGGAAACGCCTGAAAAACTTGGTAGCTATATTGCCAGGTTGCACAACTTGTGCGGAGAGCGACCGCTGGTTTTAGCAGAAATCGGACTTGACAGTTTACGAAATGGCCATGAAAAACAGGCGGAAGTTCTGACATGGCAAATTGAAACTGTATTTGGAAGGGGTTGTTCAGGCATGTTTGTATTTGCATGGACCGATGAGTGGTGGCGAGGAGGATTTGAGATTGAAGACTGGGATTTCGGTTTGGTGGACAGGCAAAGAGTTCCAAAACCCGCGCTGCGGGCGGTGACCAGAGCGTTGCAGCAAACTCCATTTTCGATAAACATGCCCAGGCCTTTCTTTTCTGTTGTGGTCTGTTCCTATAACGGATCTGCTACTATCAGAGATACGATGGAAGGGCTGATGAGGTTGCATTACCGGAATTTTGAGGTAATTGTTGTGAATGACGGATCAAGGGACAGTACACCAGAAATTGTAAAAGAATACCCTGTTAAGCTTATCACCACCAGGAATAAAGGTTTAAGTAGCGCCCGAAATACAGGATTGTACAACGCCAAAGGTGATATTATTGCTTACATAGATGACGATGCGTACCCCGACGCTCATTGGCTGGATTATTTAGCTTATGCCTATACCACATCTTCTCACGCTGCAATGGGAGGACCTAATATTATTCCTGCAGAAGATGGTCCAATCGCTACATGCGTGGCTAATGCACCCGGGGGACCCGTGCACGTATTATCAACAGATGAAATAGCAGAACATGTACCCGGTTGTAATCTATCGGTGCGAAGAGAGGTGTTAGTGCAAATAGGAGGTTTTGACCCCATTTACAAAGCCGCAGGGGATGACGTAGATGTTTGCTGGCGAATACAGGAAGCAGGCTATACTATAGGCTTCCATCCTGCTGCGTTGGTTTGGCATCACCGCCGAAACTCTTTTAAAGCTTATTGGAAGCAGCAAAAAGGCTATGGCAAGGCAGAAGCATTGCTGGAATCTAAATGGCCCGAAAAATATAATGCATTTGGTCATCTTACCTGGGGAGGAAGAATCTATGGCAACGGTTTTACTATCCCGATTAAAACCAAAAAAGGAAAGATTTTTCACGGAACCTGGGGGAGTGCATTATTCCAATCTGTTTATGAACCTGCTGAAGGTCACTTCAAATCCATTCCGTTAATGCCTGAATGGTACCTGTTTTCTCTATTATTTGCCGGAATGGGATGCCTCGGGTATTTATGGGAGCCGTTGTTATTCGCATGGCCCGTATTTATCTTTTCTATAACTATTATTCTTGTGCAGGCAGTCATTAGTGGTTCCGAAAATACAGCCCTCACAAAAGAACAGCACGCAAATTGGAAATATCGATTGTTAATAGTCCTGTTTCACATTATTCAACCTTTAGCCAGGTTGAGCGGTAGAATAAAGCATGGATTAACACCGTGGCGAATGAGAGGTGTACGGGCTAAGTTGCAGAGATTAACTTTTCTCAAACCCAAAATATTAATGCACTGGAGCGAAGGAGATTGGAAAGCATCGGAGACATGGCTGGAAGAAATCGAACAGCGTATCATCGGCTTAAAAGCAAGAGTAAAGCGGGGAGGAGATTTCGACCGATGGGATATAAAGGTGAAGAATGGAATTTTCTCCACTGCTCAAGGCCTTCTTACTATTGAAGAACATGGCGCCAATAAGCAATACCTGAAGTTTCGATATTGGGTTAATTATTCAATTCCTGGCCTGGTGCTTATTGTACTATTAAGTACGATCGCAGTTTTTGCTGCCGGGGATAAGAGTTGGATAGTAAGTGCCCTGTTTGCATTTTTAGCTGTTGGATTAACAGGCAAATACGTTTTCGACTGCGCAAGCGTGGTAAATTGCCTGGTGGTTGGATTTTTAAAACTATCACAAGAGGAGCAGAAAGAAAGACCATCCGAATTAATAAAGTTAGACGGAATGAAAGAACAGGAAATGAGTCCTTTTAGCATCGCAGCAAACAGAACAACAGTAGACTTCAAAACCGCAGCAAAATAACAACTGATAAGTATTATAACGGCTAAGAAACAATTCGTGGTTTTATGAATAAGACAAAAATTCTTTTTAGATTAATAAAGTTTACGGCAAATTATAAAGCACAGGTTTTCCTCCTACTTCTATTAGGGGTTATAAGTGTGGGTTTTAGTGTGTTACAACCTCTTCCGATTAAATACATTATTGACAACGTTCTTTCTAATCAGCCTTTACCCGGAGCCCTTAGAAACGTTTTAAATTATTTTGGCGATATTCCTGACAAGAAAGGATTATTACTGGTTTTTGTTATTGCGTCGATATTCATGGTTATAGGTACTTCAGCATTATCTTATATCTCCACGAATGTTACAACCAAGGTTTGCCAGAAATTAGTATATGACTTTTCCGAACTGTTATTTGACAAACTTCAAAAGCTGTCACTGGGATTTTATTCAAAGAACAACGTTGGAGACTTAATGTCGAGATTATCAGGAGACACTTTTGTAATTTACTCAGTAATAGGAGGAATTGTATTACCAACATTGATTTCCCTCACTTCCCTGGTATCCATGTTTTATGTGATGTATTCAATCAATTCAGAGCTGGCATTGATGGCCGTTTCCACTGTTCCCCTTTTTGCCATCCTCGTATTTGCTTTTAACAAGCCAATGACCAACTACTCAACTCAACAATTTGAGCTTTCAGGCAGTTTATGGTCTTTTATTCAACAAAGTTTAACCTCGGTGAGGATCATCCAGGCCTATTCACAGGAAGATTTTACACGAGAACAATACAGGAAACAAAGCCTAAAATACAATAATGCTTCACTTACAACTACAAAAGTTGGGATGGTTTATAACGGATTAATTGGAATTGTATCTGGAATTGCGACGGCCGTTATTGTCGGCATAGGTGCATATAAAGGGTTAACAGGCGCTATAACCACGGGTGAGCTTTTTCTTTTTATCAGTTATATAGGTGGCGTATTTGGACCGGTCAATTCGTTAGCAGGAATCATTGTTTCGTCCTTTTCTATCACAGCAAGAGCAAACCGAATTTTCGAAATATTAGATTCTGAAGAAGTTGTGCGTGAAAAACCCGACGCAATAGAACTAACGGATGTACAAGGACATGTAGAACTGCAGAATTTAAGTTTTGGGTACGGAACAAAAGGAGAGGCAAGATCTGTACTTAATGACTTCAACCTGGAGGTTGAAGCAGGAAAGATAATTGCAGTCGTTGGACCAACCGGTGCGGGCAAAACGTCTATGATCTCGATGTTGCTTCGTTTTTATGATCCATGGGAAGGCAGGGTTTTGATTGATGGAGTAGATGTAAAAGACGTCACCCTTTCATCTCTGAGAAATAATATTTCCCTGGTACTCCAGGATGCATTTATCTTTCCTATAAGCATTGCAGACAATATTTCTTTTGGAAACCGCACAGCGTCCCGGGATGAAATTATCTCAGCAGCAAAAGCTTCACAGGCCCATGATTTTATCATGCGACTTCCTAAGGGGTATGATACCATTGCGAGTGAGGGTGGCGTGTCCTTATCTGGCGGAGAAAAGCAGCGTCTTTCTTTGGCAAGAGCATTTCTAAGAAACACCCCCATATTGATTCTTGATGAACCTACATCTGCGATGGATGTTCAAACAGAAGCGAAAATTTTCAAAGCGCTTGCATCATATAGTTCAGGAAGAACGGTATTTATAATCTCTCACAGACTTTCAACTATTCGACATGCAGATTTAATAATTTCCATAAAAGACGGGATCATCCAGGAGAAAGGCACCCACGAAAACTTATTGAAAGAAGGAAAGGTATATGCTGAGCTACACAAGTATCATAGCGTAGGTGCTAATTAAATAGATTGAACGTGAATAATCGGCATAATTCTGCTCACATAAACAAGTAATTAAACTTTCGACCTTTAATTCTAACTATGCCTGAGGAAGCACATCAACTATTTCAACAATTAGAGCCTGGTAAACCACTAAAAGGTGAC
>JASLBT010000339.1 GCA_030146445.1 Segetibacter sp.
TGGCAGGCGATGTGCGACTCGGCAACTTCAAGAATCAGGTGATCTTCATTATTGTTCTCGCCCGCTGTTGCCGGGCTGTAAATACTAAATATCTTATTGGCCATCTGCTTTCTATTGCGGTGCAAGTATACTAAAAATTAGCTGGTAGCGGCACCGAAAGGGCTTTGAAGCAAGTTTCAAACGTCCTATTTCTATGAGTGTACAGAAGAAAATAGAATCCGATTTGTTGACAATAGTTGATTATCGTTGAACGGGGTTCCCGGCAAATCTGCTGGGTAAATGCCAACAGCTACTATTTCTGCAACAGGTTCGAGCCGCCAACAAAGAACTGCAAGGGAGAGCAATAAACCAATGTAGATGTTGATGCTTCACTCCACATCATGCCGAACAGTTGAGGTAAACGAGGCATCATTTACTGCATCTCTTCGAGCAACTTTTTACCGGATGCTTTGTAGGCTGCATCGTCAGCAGTCCGGTTGGGCAAACGAACGAGTTTGTTAAGCACTTCAATGGCCTTTGCAGGTTTGTTGTCGTACTTGTAAGCTTTGGCCAATTCGAGATAGTTAACAACAAAGTACTGGTCAATGCTCCTCGCTTTTTCCATATACCTTATGGCGTCTTCGATAGTGGCATCAGGCATACCTCCAAAGAATGCCTTCACCGCAACTCGTTTTACCCATGAAAGCTGTACCATTTCGAAGTGCCACTTTCCCAACGAAAAGTTTGCCCGGGCATGATTGGGGTTTAATGCAACCGCTTTCGCAGCATATACCTGGATATTCTTTACATTTTCGATGATCTTTTTATTTTCCGTTTCCGTTTCGGTTAGCCTGGCAGCAACCATCGACATCACGTAATTAGCATCTGCATTGTTCGGATCAATTGCGAGCGCCTTATCAGCATATTGCTTTGCAGCATCCACGAATGCTTTCTTCACCTTTTTATCGGTTTGCCTTGCCCCGATTGCAGCTGACAATTCCGACGCCTTTATAAGCGCATTTATATTCTTCGGATCCACAGCCACCGCCTGCTTGTACTTTTCCAGTGCTTCCGTATCCTTAAGTGATCGTTCAAGATTTTGCGCTTCTTTAAGGAGTACGTTAACATCCTGGGAAAAACAAATCGCAGTAGCAAACAAGAAGCAAGTTAATACGGCAAATCTCATGTTATTGATCTCTTTTTTTGTGATAAGTAATACCTACGGTTCCGACAAACGAAGTGATTGGCGGCTGCAATTTGGTAATTGATATTTCAACTTCCATGATTATCGAAAACTGTTCCAAAAAGGCCTCCGCTATTTCCATTGCAATTGTTTCCAATAGAGATGATGGTTGGTTCATCCGCTTTTTTACCAATTCATATAGTGAAACATAGTTGATGGTTTGTTCGAGGTGCCTTATGACTGGCTGCGAGGGCATGTATTTAACTGTTGCATTAACTTCAAAATTTCCTCCAACAACCTTTTCCTCTTCATGTACGCCATGGTAGCTATAAAACATGAGCTTGTGTAAATGAACCGTGATCATATGCGCCAAAAATAAGGCGATCATCGCTAAGATGACCGCCTGTAAACAGTTGCGCCTGTTAAATCATTTACAATGCTGATGATCAGATAAAGCCTTTGATCGCCAGGTAGCGCTCCGCATCAAGCGCAGCCATACACCCTGTACCTGCAGCGGTAATTGCCTGGCGATAGATTTTATCCTGCACATCGCCGGCGGCAAATACACCTTCTACATTGGTTTTACTGCTGCCAGGAATAGTTTTCAGGTAGCCTTCATCGTCCATGTCGAGCCACCCCTTGAATATGTCGGTGTTTGGCTGATGGCCAATGGCTACAAAAAATGCGCTTACCGGGATAACCTTTAACTCATTGGTTTTGGTATTCATAATCCGAATTCCTTCTACTTTCTTGTCACCCAAAACCTCATCTGTAACAGCGTTCCAGTGTACTTCGATGTTAGGCGCTTTGAACACACGGTCCTGCATAACTTTTGACGCGCGCATTTGTTCTTTGCGCACGAGCATATGCACTTTAGAACAAAGCTTCGAAAGGTACAGCGCTTCTTCTGCGGCAGTATCGCCGGCCCCTACAATGGCAACCTCTTTCCCTTTGAAGAAGAAGCCATCGCACACAGCACATGCGCTCACTCCATAACCATTCAGGCGCTGCTCACTCGGTAGACCAAGCCATTTAGCCGACGCCCCGGTACTGATGATCACGGCATCAGCTTCGACCAATATGTCGTCATCGATCCAAACCTTATAAGGATGTTCCATAAAGTCGACCCTGGTCGCAAGGCCATAACGAATATCCGTTCCCATGCGGGCAGCCTGCTTTTCAAAGTTGATCATCATTTCCGGCCCCTGAATTCCTTCGGGGTAACCGGGATAGTTCTCCACTTCTGTTGTAATGGTTAATTGTCCGCCGGGCTGTATACCCTGGTATAACACCGGTTTCATATTGGCCCGGGCTGCATAAATGGCTGCCGTATAACCCGCCGGGCCGGAACCGATTATGAGACAATGGACCTTTTCTGATGTATTATTCTCCATGCTTGTTTTTTATAAATTAATTATCCTCGCTGTTGCCGCGACTAAGTACAAAATTCGTTTTCAGGGACGACAATTCAGGTCCTCTGCCATATTAACGTATTGTGTCCTCAATGAAACGGCAAGTATCGATTATTAAGGAATGACCAAAGTTTTATACTGAACCGCATAACCGCAAAAAGCGCCCAATGCTCCGTTACTGATATTTCCTACCACCCGGGTTGGCGTAGAAAACGGGTTGCCAACACTTTGGTAACTATATTCGAGAGCTCGCCAGAAATCGTAGCTCACTTTGTCGATGTTTGCAAACTTAACGGTTGCTGTATCCCCCCTGCGGAAAAATCCATATTCCTGTTCATCTAAGCTATCATTTCTGTTGATGCCCCTGTCTACCTGTACTTCGTAGGTGGTACCGTCTACCACCTGGTCGTCAAATACCGAACTTGCTCCCGGGAGAAAGGGTTCGCTGTTAACCTTAGTGAAATACCTGATATAATTACCATAACCCGGCGGGTCTGTAACTCTTACCATTAAGTTGACCCTGGGCGTATCTTCCGCTCTGGCGGCCGGCTTCCACCAAAGGCTGTCAATCGTTTTAGAAAGTACGGGTATGGTTGTACTCGAGGTGTATTCCTCTCCCCCAGCCCTGATGGTAAGATGATAAGTTTTGCCAGTTTCTCCGAGCAGAATGGAGGCTCCGGCCGGCACCCCATAATAATATACAAAATAGCCACTGTCAATAGGTAACTTGTATTCGACCAATTGTTGCGTCATCGTGCCGTTTGAAACGGAAACTGTTGCGTCATGTACAAATGAACCTTGAAGCATTTCCCGGGTAATCAGGCTGAAAAAGTTAAGCGAATTGCTTAACTGAACCATCGGGGGCTGGCCGTTTTCTATTATGGCCTCGACTACCAACTTTGCTGGTTGGTTCTCCGGTTGTATGGTTATGCCCTTTTCGCAAGCCAAAAAAAACACCGCAATTCCAATGAAAACGTATGGCTTCATACCCACAAAATTAATGTTTAAATAGTTTGTATTTGTGCTCAACAGTATTGCAAATCAACGGCCTGTTTTTGATTTCCGTCGTTATGGCACGATAATTACGCATCATCGAAAAAGATTACCATGACCAAAACAACCTTAACAATTGCATTACTGTTTCTGTTCTCATTTACCTCGTGTGTTGCCAAAAAGAAATTCTTGCAGGCACAGGATACGATCAGCGACCTAAGAAGCGACAGTGCAAACAAGGCCACCCGCATTAGCAAATACGAACAGGACGTACTTGCGCTTGAAACAAACATCAGGAACCTGGAGAAAACAAGGAATGGCCTGCAAAGCCAGGTCGACTCCATCAGACACCAACTCGTTGCTGCAAACCAGGACGCTTCAAGTAAATTACGGGATGCCTCAAGTAAGTTGAACCTTAGCCAGCAGCAGATTGCAGATCAGCAACAACGGCTTGAACAATTGCAGGCACTTATGGACCAGCAGAAGAAAAACCGGGAAGAACTCAGGAAGAAAATTTCCGATGCGCTTGTAAGCTTTAACTCCAACGAACTTACGGTAACCACGAAAAACGGGAAAGTTTATGTAAGTCTCCAGGAAAACCTCCTGTTTCCATCTGGCAGCGCCGTGGTAAATCCAAAAGGTAGACAAGCCCTTTCAAAGCTGGCTGATGTTCTAAACGTTAATCCCGACATTAACATA
>JASLBT010000014.1 GCA_030146445.1 Segetibacter sp.
GTGCCTTTGGAAACAACAGCCATAAACGAGAAAGCGGAGGCCTTTAAAGCCAACTGGTGGGGAGAGAAAGCGAAGATGTAACCAGGCAGGAGTTGAGTCGGGAGTTATGAGTTATGAGTTATGAGTAGGAGTTAAGAGTGAATCTTTGAGAGTCAGGTGTTATGGGTTGCGAGTCAGTAGAAAATTCGGTGAATAGAATTGTTGCCGTAAAAGTGAGTGACACAACCGGAGCGCAATAGCACCTCACCAGCTGGTCCACAAAAAACTTCCTGGTTTAATCAGTCGAAATTGGCCACGAACCGGTACAAGTAAATGCATTGCACGCAACCGGTGAAAGATTAGCTTTAACGGATTAACATGATCTGTTCCTCTCAACGATATCCCCCAGGGCCCGGACGGGCAGACCATTACTTTTCCATTGCGGGGCTTCCATCTTACAACAAATGCTCAGGACATGATGTGCAAGCCTAAGCCATGAACCGCCATGAACTCATGACTCATCCTCATATGCCATCAAATAGAACCTCGAATTTCAAGGCTTAATTCATAACGCATAACTTGCCATTTAACCTTCAACAAAATTCTTATGACGATCAACCCTGCCAGGCTGCAAGCACATTTCGAACAGATGAGTGAGATCGGTAAACTGGGTGAAACCGGCACTTGTCGTCCAACAATGACGCCCGTGGAAAAGAAGGCTTTTGAACTTGCAGCAACCTGGATGCGCGACTCGAACATGACCACCCGCATCGACAATTTTGGAAACCTGGTTGGGCGCCTGTATGGCACCGATCCGTCGTTACCGGTATTGATGATGGGCTCGCACCTTGACTCGCAGCCTTATGGCGGCCGGTTCGATGGCGTCGCCGGCGTACTCTGTGCGATAGAGGCCATCAGTACGCTTGTAGAACAAGGCATAAGGCCCGCAAGAACCATCGACATCGTGTCGTTTGCAGACGAAGAGGGATGGCGTTTTAATAAGGGCCTCTTTGGTAGCCGTGGGATATTGGGCAGGTTAGAAGAGGGTGAAATACAACGCACCGATAAAGACGGGATTACACGCGAAAAAGCCCTGATCGACTTTGGTTGTGATCCCACGAAATTCAAAGAAAGTGAATACCCGGCCGGCAGCATCTTTTGCTTTCTTGAACTGCACATAGAACAGGGTCCGATCCTTGATCTTGGCCATAAACCGATCGGTGTTGTTTCTGGTATCTCCGGCCCGCTCTGGCTTACCGTAAAGCTCAAAGGAATGGCGGGACATACAGGTTCTGTGCCCATGCACCTGCGAAAGGATGCACTGGTTGGGGCTGCGGAAATCATAGTTGCTGTTAATGAGATCGCTACCCAGGTTCCCGGTGCAGAAACGGTGGGCACAGTCGGAACGATCAATGTGTTTCCTGCAAGCCGCAACATTATACCCGAGGAAGTAACCTTTACGATTGACTTGCGCGACATAGACCATAGCCGGCGTAATCGATACGAAGCGCAGCTTAGGGCACGCATCAACGACATTACAACCAAGCATAAGCTGACCTACGAAATCTCAGAAGACACGAACAGCGAACCACGCTACTGCGCAGGATGGATAAAAGAAATTATTCATCAGCAATGCGCGCAGCTGTCGCTTGATGCACCGGAGCTTATGAGTGGTCCATTCCATGATGCACTTGCGCTTAGCTATGCATGCGATTACGGGATGATCTTTGTGCGTTGCAAAGACGGGATAAGCCATAACCCGCTCGAGTACGCTTCGTATGACGACCTTGCGCTTGGCGCGGAAGTACTTTATGGAACTGTGCTCGATATTTTATTGAAGAACGAATAACAGGAAGCCTGTTAGTCCTGTCCCCCGCTTTAGTAAAACCAAAGTTATGCGATCACTCATCCTGCTGTTGTTGTTTATTTACCCTGATGTACATGCGCAAGGTTATTCGAAAGGCGATCTTGCCCTTTGGAAAAAACAAGCAAAAAGGGTAACCATCATCCGCGATAACTGGGGTGTTCCACACATATATGGCAAAACCGATGCTGATGTGGTTTTTGGGATGATGTATGCCCAGTGTGAAGACAACTACTGGCAACTGGAAGACACCTATATCCGCAGCCTTGGCAGGGCGTCGGAGGTGTATGGCGAAAAGTCGTTACGGGCAGACGTGAACACCAGGTTATTTGAATGCGTAACCAGGGGCAAGGAAACGTATTCGGGTGCCAGCCGATTCATCAAGCAGTTGTGTGATGCAGCGGCCGCAGCAATCAACTTCTACCTGCATAATCATCCCGCGGTGGAAAGGCGACTGCTGACTGTTTATGAGCCCTGGTTTTTTCTGATGCCCGAACCATTGCGCGCCAGCGGTCATGGGGTGTCTGCTGAAGAAACCAGGAACACTTCTACCAACCTATCGGCGGCCAGCGAAACCGAACGTGTTTCGCGGGTTCAACAAAGTGAAAGCGGCTCTAATACATTTGTACTTGGGCCCTCAAAAACTACCACCGGCAATACGATGTTGCTGATCAATCCACACGTGGCGCTTTTTGGGGCAGGTCAGCGTTACGAGGCACACCTGGTGTCGGGAAGAGGTTTAAATGTTTCCGGTTTTGCTATGTTTGGAACCTTCTACATCTGGAGTGGTTTCAACCGGCATACCGGCTGGGCGCATACCAATTCAGCAGCCGACTTCGAAGACGTTTACCTCGAACACTTCAACCCACTCGACTCATCGATGTACCGTTATGGTACAGTATATCGAAGAGCGACTACATGGTTCGATTCGGTGCACGTAAAAGGAGATAATGGCGTTGAAAAGAGCGTTTTTCGTTTCATAAAAACCCACCACGGTCCGGTAGTGGCACGACGTGATTCGATGTTGATCACGATCAGGAATGTAACGGCTCCGCAGGATCGTTACATTATGCAGTGCTGGAACATGATGCGGTCGAAAGATAAAAAAAGCTTTACCGAAGCAATGAACGAACGCGCCCTCGGATATCCAAATACCTCCTACGCCGACCGGTTTGGAAATATTGCTTATTGGCACGGTAATGCCATTCCGAAACGGGATACCAGTTTCAACTGGCGCTTACCGGTAGATGGTAGTAATCCCGCTACGGAATGGACCGGCATACACGAACTAAATGAAATCGTGCAGGTCATAAATCCCGCCACTGCATTTATCTTGAATTGCAACTCCACTCCCTATTTATCGGCTGGCGAAAGCAGCCCAAAAAGGGAAAAGTATCGAGCCTATATGGCAGCGGAGGATCAGAACTTCCGCGCAGAGGAAGCGCTGCAGCTATTGTCGAAGCCCGGCAAAATTTCTTTTGAGGCATTTGAAAAGCTGGTGGTGAGCAATCATCTGCCCATGATGGAAAACTGGATGCCGCAGGTCATAAGCGCCTACGACCGCGTTGTGAAAGTACAACCTAACCTAAAGGGAAAACTGAATGACGTAGTAGGTCTCCTCCGTAACTGGGACCATACGTATTCGGTCTCGAGCAAAGAAACCAGCCTGGCAGTTGCATGGTATTTAAACTATATCGACTGGGCGCGAAGAAGACGGCAGTCAGCTGGTTATGGATCGTATGTTGCCAACCTGCTTGCAGGCAAAACATTGCCTGCACCTGATAGTGTTGCAGTCAGGTTGCTTGCTGATGCGACAGACTCTTTGGTAAAAGACTTCGGAACGGCATTTATTGCCTGGGGAGAGATCAACAGGTTACAAAGGGTACATACCAGCGGAACGATGGAAAGATTTGATGATGGCAAGCCCAGTTTACCGGTAGGCGCAGTGCCTGGCGGTATGGGCTCACTCTTTGCCTTTTCAGCCAGGGCGGAATGGGGGCAGAAAAAGCTATATGGGGTAGCCGGGAACACCTATTCGGCGATTGTATCGTTTGGAAAGCGGATCAGGGCAAAGTCTGTGATGTACTTCGGACAAAGCGCCGACCCCGAATCGCCGCACTACTTCGACCAGGCACCACTGTATGCCGCCGGAAAATTTAAGGATGTTTATTTCTATAAGGCCGACGTGGTGAAACACCAGGAGAGTAGTTACCATCCCGGCGAATGATTTTCATGAGAGCTGAAAACATGGTTCTGATTCAATCAGGCTGCATAACCTCCCTACCTATTGTTACGGCATATTTGCCTTGAAAACCCTGATGAAATTCTCTCCCAGGATTTTTTTGATGTCCCGTTTTCGATAGCCCCTGTTAACAAGTTCTTTGGTAATTAATGGAAAATCCTGCACCCCATCTAAATGTTGAGGTGCCGATTCGATACCGTCGAAATCGGAACCGATACCTACAAAATCGACGCCCACAAGTTTAACAATATAATCGATATGGTCCAGCACAGCCGACAATGGCGCACGTAAGGCCTGCGCTTCAGCGGGATACTTGCCAGCCATAATTTCATCAACACGGTAGCCGGGCACTACAAGCTTCAACGAATCAACCTCTGCTTTATGCAGTTGAATAAAGGCGCTTTTTCTTCTATCGTAAGTACTGTCTAAGAAGCCAGAATAAAAGTTTACATGAATGACCCCGCCGTTTTTTGCGATTGCTTTGATCTGGTCGTCTTTCAGGTTACGCGGAACAGGACATATCTGGTAAACGCTGCTGTGAGAAGCAATTACCGGTTTGGACGTGGTACTGATGATATCGTAAAACGTTTTTTCACCCACATGACTTACGTCGACGAGCATGCCCAACGAGTTCATCCTCCGGACCAGCTGCCGACCAAAATCGTTCAGCCCTTTAGGCTGGCGTAAAAGGGAGTCGTGCGTTTCATCCCAGGCTGATGTTGCCCATGGCGTAGATACGTTATGTGTGAGGGTGAGGTAGCGGGCACCACGGTTGAAAAGTGCCTGCAGTTTACCGAGATCATTTTCAATCATGTGCCCGCCTTCAACCCCTATCATTGCGCCAAGCTTCTTTTGACGAAGCGCCTTCTTCAGGTCGCCAGGCGAATACACCATTAATACCCGGTTTGTATTGCGGGCAGCCGTGGCATATAGGGTATCTATCTGCCTGTTGGCTATTGCGAAAGGGAGCTTGTCGTTACCGTCGCACCATATTGAAAACACTTGAATGTCCATGCCGCCCTGCCTGAACCTGTTAAGATCGGAATGCGTCTCTCCGCGGAGGTCCCGGTCGAAGCTAAGACCTTTGGGTATTGCTTTTTCAAGGATATCGTTGTGGGTATCTATGAGCACTGCTTTTCGGTGCAGCTTATTGTACGCTTGGGCAAACGTGAGGTTACTAATCAAAGCAAGTACACCTACAACGGAACAGCGAACGAGAAACGGCATGAAG
>JASLBT010000020.1 GCA_030146445.1 Segetibacter sp.
AACTTTCTTTAGGTATTCATTCCCTGGAATTAAAGACTCACTCCGGGTGGATTCTGCAGTTCTCGTACTTAGTTATCGCGGCGTTTACGGCGACACCAACGTAGCTCAAAATCTAACGGTATTCGAGATCAGTCAAAACGACCGGCTGAAGTACGACAGTGTTTATGGTACCCGGGATGTTATTGGTGTGAGCAATATTCTGGGACAAAAGAATAACATCAACATTACCAAATTGGACGACTCGGTTTACCTGCAAAACGAGAGATCTTCCCGACAATTGAGGATACCACTTTCACAAGCGTTTGCTTCCCGGATGGTAAACGATTACGACTCCAGCAATGCATACGGTTCTGACTCTGCTTTCCGGGAAAGTTTTGCCGGCTTCGCGGTGATGCCAACAATGGGGAGTGCAGGCCAGGCTTTGATCAGGATCAATCTTGCAGATACAAACACTAAGCTTGCCCTTTATTATAGTTCTAACACGACCGGCGGTACAAAGCGGGATACCGCAGTAACTTATTTCAGGTTCAACACCAGTTCCACAATAGCTTCGGGGAACGCCAATATCATAACCCGGCAGCGTGCAGGTAGCAAGATCGTACCCTACCTTGCCAGGAACGGTAACAACGATCTTGCGTTTGTTCAAACGACCCCAGGCACCTACACCCGGATCAGAATACCGGGATTAGCGGGTTTACAAAACGCCATTATTCACAGGGCAAACTTAATCATGCACCAGGTGCCCGACAACCTGGTGACAGACGCGATCTTTCCTGCTCCACGTTACCTGCTGTTAGCCCTGGATGATACAATTAAAAACAGAAAACGTAATGTGTTCAACGATTATATCATTGATCCTTCAACAGGTCCGAATGTGCAATCTTTCGGTGGATTCATCGTTTCCCGTCTTGATCCTGTAACAAATTCTACAACGATCGCTACCTACGACTTCAACCTAACCAGGTTTGTCCAGGGAATTGTAACCCGAAAGGATACTTCTTTCTTCCGGTTCGTTTTAAATGCGCCATCTCACGATTCAATCTGGTATAAACCTCCTTTTCCCACAACGCCACAGCTGAACACTGCATACATCAATCCAACTGTTGCAAACCCCGTGGCAACCGGCAGGGTTCAACTTGCAGGCGGGGGACATCCTAATCGGCTTATCAAAATGAGACTTAGAATTATTTATTCAAAGCTCTGATCAATGCAATTGGAACCTTATCTTTGCACTTTTTTTCAAACCATCTAACACATATGCCTTATTTATTTACTTCTGAGAGTGTTTCCGAAGGCCATCCGGATAAGATAGCTGACCAGATCAGTGATGCACTTATCGACAATTTTCTAGCTTTTGATCCGCAGAGCAAAGTTGCCTGTGAAACCCTGGTAACAACCGGACAGGTTGTACTAGCTGGTGAGGTTAAAAGCAAAGCTTACCTGGATGTTCAGGAGATTGCAAGAGGTGTGATCCGGAAAATCGGCTATACAAAAAGTGAGTATATGTTTGAAGCGAATAGCTGCGGCATTTTGTCGGCTATTCACGAGCAATCCGGAGACATCAACCAGGGTGTTGATAAAAAGGTAAAAGAGGAGCAGGGTGCTGGCGACCAGGGGATGATGTTTGGTTACGCAACGAATGAAACTGAAGATTACATGCCACTTGCGCTTGACCTTGCGCACAAGCTGTTGATCGAACTTGCAGCGCTTCGCCGCGAGAACAAACAAATAAAGTACCTGCGTCCTGATGCAAAAAGCCAGGTAACCCTGGAATACGACGACGACAATACGCCTGTAAGAATTGATGCGATCGTAGTATCTACACAACACGACGACTTCGACACCGAAGAGAAGATGTTGGAAAAAATCAAAAATGACATCATCAATATTCTGATACCAAGGGTTAAATCGAAGTATAAAAAATATTCGAAGCTGTTCAACAATAATATCAAGTACCATATCAACCCCACTGGTAAATTCGTGATCGGTGGTCCGCACGGCGATACCGGCTTAACCGGACGTAAGATTATCGTGGATACTTACGGCGGTAAAGGTGCTCATGGTGGTGGTGCATTCAGCGGTAAAGATCCGTCTAAGGTAGATCGTAGCGCCGCCTATGCAACAAGACACATAGCCAAAAACCTTGTAGCTGCCGGTCTTTGTGATGAAGTTCTGGTGCAGGTTTCCTATGCAATCGGTGTTGCGCAACCTACGAGTGTAAACGTAAATACGTATGGCACCGCAAAGATTGAAATGACAGACGGCGAGATATCAAAAGTCGTAGAAACGATTTTTGATCTAAGGCCTTACTTTATCGAACAGCGCCTAAAATTGAGAACACCGATGTATAGCGAAACTGCTGCTTACGGGCATATGGGTCGTAAATCGGAGATTGTTGAAAAGCAGTTCTTTTTACCGAATGCCAAACCAAAGACCATGAAAGTTGAGCTGTTTACATGGGAAAAGCTTGATTACGTTGGAAAGGTTAAGAAAGCTTTTGGGCTGTAACAACTACTTAAAATTACGATAAAACCTCCTGCATAAAACCGGAGGTTTTTTTTATTTGTATAGTCATGAATGAACAAATGAATCCATGGACGATTGTAGGAGAGAAAGAGATTTACGAGAACCCATGGATTAAAGTAACGGAATACGACGTTATCAATCCCTCTGGCGGCAATGGCATTTATGGAAAGGTCCACTTTAAAAACATCGCACTGGCGATTGTACCATTGGATGATGAATTAAATACCTACCTCGTCGGGCAATACCGGTTCCCGATCGAAATGTACAGCTGGGAAATACCCGAAGGCGGCGGCTCGCCCGGAGAAGATCCGCTGGAATCTGCTAAACGTGAACTTCGCGAAGAAACAGGTCTTGTTGCGGGAAACTGGACAAAGCTGATGGACTTTCATTTGTCGAATTCTGTCTCCGACGAAAAGGGAGCAATTTTCCTGGCGACGTCTCTGGAGCAAAAAGAAGCTATGCCTGAAGAAACCGAAAAATTGGTGGTAAAAAAAGTTCCTTTTGAAGAGGCTTATCAAATGGTTGAGGACGGTATTATAACCGACTCTCTTGCTGTTGCTGCCCTGCAAAAAGTAAAGCTTATGATGTTGCAGGGCACATT
>JASLBT010000116.1 GCA_030146445.1 Segetibacter sp.
ATCAATTGTAGTTAACAGGCCCGAAGCGTTAATATCTCCCGGGTTCGCAAAGGTAAGATGTCGCGAGCCGGGAACCACAACAAGAAGATCGCATCTGAATTTTCCGGTACTTTTTATCGTTTTGTTATCACCGCGCCGGCAAACTGGCGTTGTGATTAACCGGCGGCACTTGATTTAGTGGGGGGTTCTTGTAACGAAGCCTGCGTCGAAATACAATGATGGTTATTGTTCGCCATCTATGCGGTTAATGAGCCGGACTTGTATGCTAAACGCCGTTCACTGACTTCAACGAAGCAGGAGGGCATAAAAAAGATCCCCCGTACAAACGGGGGATCAACTACTAAAACATCTAACAATGAAACGTTAGCGTAATAACATCAAAACCGCTAAAAGGTTTTATTCGTTAAATGAGTGCAAGCTCCAGTACCTGCTGCATATTTTTTACATAATGAAAAGTAACTCCCTTTATAAAAGTGCTGTCTATTTCCTGTACGTCTTTTTCATTTTGCCAGCACATCACAATCTCTTTCAAACCTGCACGTTTTGCCGCAAGTACCTTTTCTTTAATTCCGCCAACAGGCAATACCTGGCCCCTTAACGTGATTTCACCGGTCATTGCCAGGTAAGGTTTCACCTTTCTACCGGTAAAAGCACTGGTCAGCGATGTAAGCATGGTAATACCCGCGCTTGGGCCATCTTTTGGAACGGCACCTTCAGGTACGTGTACGTGAATGTTCTTTTTGCCGAATGCCTCGGGATCAACACCCAATTTACGGGCGTTAGCCTGTAAATAACTTAGGGCGGTAGAGGCGCTTTCCTTCATTACATTTCCAAGGTTGCCGGTAAGCTGAAGCTCTCCTTTTCCGTCGCTCAGGATCGTCTCGATAAAAAGAATATCTCCGCCCACATAGGTCCAGGCGAGGCCTACGGCAACACCCGCCATGTTTGCGGTTTTATAAATTTCGTTGCTGTATCGTGGCGAACCCAGGATGCGCTCAACATCGGCGGTCATCAGTGAAGGCTTGATCTTACCCTTAATGGCCATTTCTTTTGCCTGGTTACGCATAATGGAAGCAAGCTGCCTATCGAGTTCACGAACACCGCTTTCGCGTGTGAAGTTCTCGATAATTTTTTCAAGCACCTTATCGGCGATCTTAAGCTTGCCCGGTTTCAGACCATGTGCCTCCAGCTGTTTGGGAACAAGATGACGTTTAGCGATCTCCACTTTCTCTTCGATCGCATACCCACTCAGGTCGATGATTTCGAGCCGATCGCGCAAGGCGGGCTGAATGGAATTGATGTTATTGGCCGTAGCGATAAACAATACCTTGCTGAGGTCATATTCGAGCTCAAGGTAGTTATCGTAAAACGTATTGTTTTGTTCAGGGTCGAGCACTTCGAGCAGTGCACTGCTCGGATCGCCACGCATGTCGCTTCCGATCTTGTCGATCTCATCCAGTATCATAACCGGGTTACTCGTTCTGCTCTTGCGGATATTCTGCAAAATCCGTCCCGGCATGGCACCGATATAGGTTTTGCGGTGTCCGCGTATCTCACTCTCATCGTGTAAACCTCCAAGGCTCACACGTACGTATTTTCTATCAACAGCATGTGCGATGCTCCTGCCCAATGAAGTTTTGCCAATGCCCGGAGGGCCGATAAAACACAAGATCGGGCTCTTCATATCGCCCTTCAGCTTAAGCACCGCAAGGTATTCCAGTATTCGCTCCTTGATCTTTCCCATCCCATAGTGATCATTGTCCAGCACATCTTTGGCTTTCTGCAGATCATAGGTTCCTTCTGTGTATTCATCCCATGGCAGGTCCAACATCAGGTCGAGGTGATTATACACAACGGAGTAATCAGGAACACTGGGATGCATTCTTTCGAGCTTTTCAATGCCATTTTTGAACATTGTTTTTGCTGCCTGTGGCCACTTCTTTGTTTCGGCGCGTTTTTTCATCTCCGCGATTTCACGGTCGTTGATGTCGCCGCCGAGTTCTTCTTTAATGCTTTTTAGCTGCTGTTGAAGAAAGTAATCACGCTGTTGCTTATCAAGCTCGGTGCGTGTTTTTGCGGTCACCTTGTTTTTGAGCTCAGCGAATTGCAGCTCCTTTTGCAGGATCTGCATAAGTTCTTCTGCACGCTGATTTACGTCGTCAATTTCAAGCAAACGTTGCTTTTCGGCAATTTCACTATTCAGGTTGCTGCTGACGAAATTGATCAGGAAGGAAGGGTTCTCAATATTTTTTAAGATGATAGAAGCTTCTGTCGGCATGTTTGGCGACAACTGTACGATTTGCGAAGCGAGGTCTTTGATGTTGCTTACTATTGCTGCAAAGTGTTCATCACCAGGGATCACATCGTCTTCAACCAAACGAACTTTCGCTTTAAAATATGGCTCGTCGGTGACTATCGCTTCCAACTCGAACCTTTTTTTGCCTTGAATAATGATGGTTGTGCCACCATCGGGCATTTTAATAAGCTTAACTATTCGGGCTACAGTTCCTATTGTACAAAGGTCGGCCGTGGTGGGATCTTCAATAGTGCTGTCGGTTTGTGCCAGCACCCCGATCAGCTTGTCGGATTTATAAGAGTCGGTAACAGCTTTTATGCTTTTGTCGCGACCAACAGTAATCGGCAATACAACTCCGGGAAATAAAACGGTGTTTCTTAAGGGTAAAACAGGGAGTTCATCGGGAACCGAGGTCAGGCGATCGTTTTCATTATCTGTTTCGTTAAGGGGAATTATTGGTATGAAATCAGTATCATCTTCTGGTTTCGCAAAGTAATTTTTTTCGAACATGGTTTAAGTTTCAATGGACATATTGTCACTTTAAGTCGCAAGGAAAATGAGATTTTAGTGAGTATATCACTGTTCAATATTGGTGCCAGTGAAACCAATTCCCGGAGCCCCTACAAAGTTGACATATAAAAAAAGAGCATCCTAACAGATGCTCAGAAACAATTACAAAGATACGCCTAGAGAAGCTTTAAACCAACGCCAACTTGCAGTTGCTGGTTTTTCCATTTGTTCGAATTACCTATGTCGTTTATATTGTTAAGTCCAACATTGTAGCGGCCATACAGGCGCAACATACTGAAGTTGATCTGTACACCTCCAACTGCGGCAAGGTCACCACTTTTAAACGCGTCTTTACCGTTTTGAAGTGTTGTTTCATGAGGGTTTGTAAGGATGCTGAATTGGGGACCAAGATGAAGGGTTAAGAACTTTCCGCTGTTTATTCGTAGCAGTACAGGAATACTCAGGTAGTTCAGTTTGATGTCGTCTCCAAGGTTTAAATCTAAGATGTCGCTGGTGTTAGCCGTGTACCTCGACTTGGTTTGACTAAAAAGTACCTCGGGCTGTATACCCCATTTTCCAAAATCAACTTCGGCAAAACCACCCGCCTGGTAGCTAAGATTGTAGCCATCATTGAAGGAGACTCCATCAATTTTGCCAAGGTTTGCACCCACCTTAACACCCAGGTTAAACTTCTGCGCAAAGGACCCGGTGCCAATGAGCAACAAGGTTGTAAACATGCATAAAAAAACTCGTTTCATAGTAGTTGATTTTTCGGTGAAGAAGTCAAGCATCATGCCAAATGAACGCGTGAAAGCTGCTCCAGACTATACACCCATTGTTAAATAATTGTAATAATCGTAAACTGAAAATCAATGCACTTTCATCGTTGGTAGTACGATTAAACGCTTGATTTGTATTACAGCTTGCACTACACTCCCTGCATTGCCAGCGCCTACTGCTCCATTGCATGGATGCGCCTGAAGTGCACGATTGTTTTGCGAAGCTATTGTGGTGTACCCGGCCGTACAACCACATAAACATGTATTTCGTCTGCTTATTGTGGTACTGGAATTTAAATGATAAATAAGTCAATTAAAACAACACCACCGATACTTGCTAATGCGGGCCCAGGGAATTATAAGCGCTTCGGGGTAAGAGCACTGCTGCGTAACGAATTGAAAGTACAAGAGTGCGACGCAAGAAAAGCTGAGCACTGCTTAGGGCCGGGTCCAAAATCGCCAAAATGGCAAGGTTAACCGGTGATTAAAGTTGCGGGGAAATAAAGCGAAAACGTGGAGCCCTGGCCGGGAGTGCCATGGGCCGTAATAAAACCGTCGTGGCCTTTCATGATCTTGCGGCAAAGTGCAAGCCCGATACCCGACCCTTTATAATCATCGTTATTGTGCAGGCGGGTGAACACGTTAAAGATAGATTCATTGTACTTGTTATCGAAGCCAATACCGTTGTCGCTCACGTCAATTCTATGGAATTCAGCCTGCGGGATGTTATCAACCGGAGGAATTGCCAAACCCGCATATTCGATGGTAATTACGGGCGTCGCATTTTGCCGGGTAAACTTCATTGCGTTTCGAAGAAGGTTCACCAACATCTGTTTCAATAAAAAGGGGATGCCTTTCACCTCGGGCAGATAAGTTACGTTGGTTTTTCCGCCGCACTCCTGCAACTCGGGTGATAGTTCGGTGACGACCTCGCCTACCAATGCGTTCAGGTCGATACCGATATGTTTATCGGTAACATGACTGATCTTAGAATAGGACATGATATCGGCAAGCAGCCTTTCCATACGTAAAGCCGCATTGTTCATTTTGCCCACATTAGCAATCATTTTTTCTGTAGACACATGATCTTCATCTTCGAGTATGCGCGAAGCAAACATCTGGATTTTTCGAAGTGGCTCTTTAAGGTCATGCGTGCTGATCCAATTTACATTCTCCAGTTCAGAATTCGCTTCTTTTAATTGCTCACTTAATCGGCGGTACTTTTGTTCTTCGCGTGAAATGAACAAGGTGTACACATGCTTTTGCAAGGCATTTGCGAAGTTAGCAGCCGCAATAATCTCGGGTTTAAGCCACTTTTTACTTTCTCCTCTTTTGGTTTCCCGCCAGAGTGCAAATGACTTTCGCGGGGATAGTCCTTTTTCGTCTTTGATGATGGCTTTTTCAGGGTCGCCGGCCCAGTTAACCTGCTGCAATACTTCGGGCCGAAACCAGATGATGCAGTTGTTTACACCACTTCCCAGTGGATAATAGAGAATTCCCGCAGCAATGGCAGTCCAGTGTTTTGCATCGGGATATGCTTTTGAAATGTTTGCAGTGGCGTAAGCAGCATTAGATTGTTGTGAATAGAGAAAAGCTGCCAGCGATTTAATTTGATCCTGCGGCGGAACCATGCCAGCCGAATAAACATCGTCGTCAGCCACAATAGCCACGCCGTTTGCATTAGCCACTCTGAGCAACTCAAGCTCTGCAACAATTTGCGGCAATGTATTACTGCCTTTTCCTCCCAGGCCGGTAAGCAGCATGTCAAGTGCCCTGCTAACTTCTTTGGACACATCGTATTCTTCGGCCAGCTGCCGGACATTGAGTTGAGAAGTGAGAAAATGTCCCTGGAGCTGCGCAGCAATGCGCGTGTACCTGCTGATATACTTCGGAGAATAGTGATGGCAGGTGATAAGCCCCCAGAGTTTTCCTTCATGTACAAGAGATATGGTGAGCGTGGCACCAACGCCCATGTTATGCAGGTATTGTACGTGTATGGGCGATACGCTTCGCAACGTTGATATGCTGAGATCGAGGTTTTTACCCGGCCGGTCGTCAATGGTAAAAACCGGGACGGGTAAGTAGTTTACATCCACGATCAGGCGGAGCAGGTTGCGTATGTAAAGTTCCCGGGCCTGCACGGGTATGTCGGAGTGCGGATAATGTAATCCCAGGAACGGCTCAACGGCGTCAATACGACTTTCCGCAAATACTTCGCCGTTGTAAGCGTCGTCGAACCGGTAGATCATCACCCGGTCGTACCCCGTGAGCGTCCTGGTTTCATCGGCAACTGCCTGGCAAAGCAACTGCAGCGAATGCATGCTTTCCATGTAGTTAATGAAATGTTTTGTTTGGGCATATATATCGGTAATTGCATGTGACTCATTTATGGCAGGCTCGATTTCAAGCACCTGTAGCTTTGAGCTCTTATGTATCGCGCAGGTAAATAAGCTATCGTGTAATACCAACTCCCACGGTGACGTATAGGAATGATCGCTGGAAAGGTAATCAAGCAATTGGTTATATAGGGTCCCGCCAAAGACCGAACTGAAGGGCTTGCCGAGCATTTCGGAAACATTGATGCCGGTGTAGTCATAAACGTTTCCACTGCAAAACTCAATGGTGAAATCTTGATCATCTACCGCAATCAGGAATCCGAAAGGCTGTATACTCCCGGGGATGTGAATTGGCTCATGTTCGCAGTTGGTCAGGTTAACCAGGTCGCGGTTAACGATATCTTTAATTTTCATTAACCAACAGATTGTTTTCAAGAAAATGGAAAATAAACGAGAATGCAAAGCGTGCGCCGGCAATCGCATCTTCTGCTCCGTGGTTCTTAATTACGTATGAACTAAAATGCTGCATGAAACTCTTCCAATGGGCACCGGTATTATGACCATCTCCCGCCAGGTAAGCAGCGCCTCTATTTTCATCGAAACCGAGCTTCCGGTTGATGTGGTTCAAGATCACTTTTCCACCCAGTTTTGATCCTTCCATTACATACACAAACCCTAACATAAATGAAGTGCTGGCTAACGGGAGCTCTAAATCCAGGGGATCAGGTGTTTTAGCTTCAACACAACCCAGGTACTGAATATCCCGTTCGATCAGGTGGCTGGACGGCGACAGTTTACCAGCAAAATTTTTGGCAACAGCAGGCAATACAAGGTTCTCGTATTGCTTTTGCACTTCGCGCATAAGTAAAAGGTAATTACAGTAGTCATTTACCTGAACCGCAGGATCTGTAACAACCGACATAAATGGATGTGCCTCAAGAGCGGTATGCAAGTCGGCAGTAGCCTCCCTGATCATCCGTGAAAACAACCGCTGGGCCTCCTGCTCCCCGGCGGCGTACAACTCCTCAATAAGCATATTGATCAGTTAACTCGATATACGAAATTGTCCTTTGTTGGAGCAAATGTTTGCCAATCTATTGAAAGACTGTGGCTGATTACCTTCTTTAAAGAACTGAACGAAGAAGGTTTAGGCACGTAAAGGCTAGCGCCAAGCTGGCGTGTGGTATCAATTGCTTTTTGGTCGTCGGAAGTAGAAAAAACGATGACCGGAAAATTCTTAAGCTGCTCAGTCTCTTTTATCTCCTTCAATATCTCGTAACCATTCCTAATTGGCATATTCAAATCCAGGAAAATGAGGTGCGGCTCCGGAGGTGGGTTCTGCAACAAATCTATGAGTTCGCCGCCATTATTCTGTGTCCACAACTCTACCGGTTCTGCCAACTCGTTGATCGCATCTTTGAAAATATCCTGGTCGTCACGGTCGTCATCAGTGTAAAATATCTTCACCATAAGTATTGATGTTTTTCTCGAGGTTCGCAGTTCTGAACTTTCGACCTTACCGTTACAAAGAGCCGCGGCCCTGTGGTCGCAGCTAAAGTATGGGAAACAGGTCCATTTAGACAAAATTCCTTGCATCCTGACTACCGGCATCACGAAATGAAACGATCTGCCAACAATCGATTATGCTTCTGCAATTAAGGTTCTGCAAAATCTTGACCACCCCTAAACTTTTCTGCGATCACTGCCAGAAAACTGTGAACAACCGTGACGGGGTACAGCTTTCAGGTAAGTGTTAAAAATTTTGTTTTCCGCCCACGCTAATTTTTGGTACAATCTGCCACCAATACTTTCATCAGCAGGGAACCGCCTTACGTTTACTGGTTGCCGTTGGTGTTTAATATCTCAACTGCCAACTCGTGTGTTCCTGCTATTAATGTAGGCAAGCCCTGACACCGGGATTCTCTTTCATTTTGAAGGGTCAGCAAAATGCAGGTCTCTGGGAGATCATTTTACAGGAACTCAACTTGCCAAAAATAACTCAAATTAACTAATCGTATTTGCAGATGTAGGTCCGGAATGGTTTTCCATGTGGCACGCTTCTTTTCACAGGTTTGCTATAATCCACCGATCATGAAAACGTTTCCATACGCAGATCGCCTCAAAGGCAAATTGGTTGTGATAACCGGCGCTTCAAGCGGGGTTGGCAGGGCTGCTGCGCTGGCATTTGCCCGCAGCGGGGCTTCGCTTGTGCTGGCTGCCAGGCGCGACGAAGCAATTGCCGCCCTGGCGACCGAATGCAGGGAGATGGGCTCAAATGCAATCGCAGTGCCGACAGATGTAACGGAATACGAAGCCATGAGGAACCTCGCCAGGACAGCAAAACAGTTTGGCGGAAAGATAGACGTTTGGGTGAATAATGCCGGTGTACTCGCTGCCGGACGGTTCGAAGATACCCCTATCGAGGTTCACAGCAGGGTGATTGACATCAACCTGATGGGATACCTTCATGGCGCCCACGCTGTTATGCCATACTTTAAAGAGCAGGAATACGGCATCCTTATCAACAATATATCCGTAGGTGGATGGATGCCGGTGCCGTATGGTGTAGGTTACAGTGCCAGCAAGTTTGGCCTCAGGGGCTATTCCGAAGCACTCCGGGGCGAACTGATCAAATGGCCGGACATCCATGTTTGCGACCTCTTCCCGCCGTTTCTTGACACACCGGGGATTCAACATGCTGCAAATTATACCGGCGTAATTCTGAAACCGGCTCCTCCGGTTTTTGACCCATTGCAGGTAGCATTGCAAATGGTTAAACTGGCGATTAATCCGGAAAGCAGCACCGTAAGTATAACTTCTAACTTCATTAGGCTCGCGCACGCAATAATGCCGGCGTTCACGCGGTTTGTTACTGCAAAACTCATTGAAGGTTATATGAAAGTGGCCGACCCTGTGCCGCCAACAACTGGCAACCTGTTTCAATCCCCGGCATATGGCACCAGTGTACATGGCGGATGGGATCTTCCGATGGACTCACGAAAGAAATCTCTCACCGCGGCATTAATGCTTGGTGGGATTGCAGCCCTGTTGTTGCTGAAAAACCAGAATAACGGTAAAAAGTAACCAAAAATTGATGATGCTCCGACATTCAGCGTTCTACTAAAATCCACTGCAATTTGCAGGATTCGGTTTCCTGTTGGTCAGGGTAATGCAATCAGGCAAGTCGCGGCGATTTGAACCAGGTGAACAATGGAAGTTGGGCTTCATCGAACATAAATTGCTGATATTATCTGGGTATATTTGGTCAACCGACCAGGATAATAGCCAAGCTCATGAATAGAATTGACCGGCTTTTCGGAATTGTAACCCTCCTGCAATCAAAGAAATATGTAACCGCGGATAAGATTGCTGAAAAATTCGACATCAGTGTACGCACTGTGTACCGCGACATCAAAGCGATATGTGAGCAGGGAATACCTGTGAGCTTTGAACAACCGAGAGGATACTTTATCGTGCAGGGGTATTTTCTTCCACCTGTTTCTTTTAATACTGAAGAGGCAAATGCACTGCTGCTGATCGAATCTATCGCAAGTGGTTTTACTGACAAGTCTATATATGCTCACTATTCTTCCGCACTTAACAAGATAAAAAATGTATTGGGCAGCGCACAAAAAGAGACGCTTGAGCTGCTCAACAACAACATCCACTTCCAACTGCCATCCTGCTATCAAAATAATTTCGCGTACCTGACCATCCTGCAAAATGCGATTTCCGCAAAGAAGGTGCTGCTTATGGAATACACTAACAACAATGGTGAAGTGAGTAAAAGGGAAGCCGAACCGATCGGTCTTGTATTTTATGCGTTTAACTGGCACCTTATCGCCTGGTGTCACAAGCGCAACGACTATCGGGATTTCAAGGTAAGCCGGATTCAAAACGTTCGTGAAACGGGAGAGCCATTCAGGAGGGAAAACCACATCACCATGAACGACTATATGAAACATTTACCCGTACCTTACTAGCAGACGGGTTTCACCGGAATTTTTAAAAAAAATCTGTACCCGCCGGGCACACTGCCATAGGGTTGTCAGCAGGTCAGATTTATTTTGAATTCAAAACTTGTATATATGTCAATCATTGAACTGCTATCAAAGGAACTTGAACAGGAAGCGGAAATTACCCGTAAAATGCTCGGGCGCGTACCTAACGACAAATGGGACTGGAAGCCACACCAGAAAAGTATGACGATGATGAACCTGACCACGCATGTCGCGGAGCTTCCGGGATGGATTGCGATCGGGTTGAACTCGTCGGGAATTGACTTTGCAGAACACCCTTATGAACCTGCGGTCGTTCACAGCACTTCGGAAGTCATGGACATTTTCGAAAAAGCACTTGACGAGGGAAGAGGCGCACTGCGCAACGCCAAAGAAGAAGACCTGCTGCCGCAGTGGACGCTTCGCAACGGCGACCAGATTTATAGTGTGATGACTAAATACGAAGTGATCCGACACTCGCTTGCGCAGTCAATTCACCATCGTGCTCAACTTGGGGTCTACTTAAGGCTCCTGGATATTCCAATACCCGGTAGCTATGGACCGAGCGCTGACGACGTGAATGGTTAATTTTCGCTATTGCATTAATAAAAGGAAGTCTTCAGCAAGGCTTCCTTTTATTTTTTCCCAGGAATGCTGTCCATTGAGGTGCTCCAACCAACCAATAACAACGGTTTAACAAATGAGAAAATTAAACAACTATAAGTCAATAAATGAATAGTTGCGTCTGATGCCGTTCAGTAGTTTTAACTTTCAATGCCATCATCATCT
>JASLBT010000137.1 GCA_030146445.1 Segetibacter sp.
GCTGCGCGTTGATGGCGGAGCAACCGTCAATAACCTTCTCATGCAAATCCAGGCCAATGTGCTACAGGCCAAAGTCGTTCGGCCCGAAATAACCGAGACCACAGCAATGGGGGCAGCTTACCTGGCAGGCCTGGCGGTCGGTTATTGGAACGATGTGGACGAGATACAACAACAATGGCAGATCAACAGGACTTTCGAGCCCGCAAATGCCGGCGATCAAAGCCAACTGATGCATGGCTGGAAAAGAGCCGTGAAGGCTTGTGAGGCCTGGGCGCATCTTCAGGATTCCGGAGATCTTTAAGAGTTCATATAAACTTAACAACCAAAGCGCATAATCATTATCCTTATGAATGAATTTACGGCCGAATTAATCGGGACGATGTTGTTGATAATATTGGGAAACGGTGTTGTTGCAAATGTGGTTTTAAAAGGAACAAAGGGCTACAATGGTGGCTGGATGGTGATTACAACAGGTTGGGCACTGGCGGTGTTTGTGGGCGTGGTGATTGCCAGTCCGTATAGTGGCGCGCACCTAAACCCGGCAGTTACATTTGCACTGGCTATCGTCGGTAAGTTTGCCTGGAGTAAAGTGGCAATGTTTATTCTCGCACAGTTAATTGGCTCTATTATCGGGGCCGTAATTGTATGGATCGTATACCGGGATCACTTCAATACCACCAATGATCCCAACACAGAGATGGCTGCCTTTTGTACCGCACCTGCCATACACAATCGTTTGTTCAATTTCCTCAGCGAAATCGTGGGAACCTTCGTATTGGTTTTCGTAATATTCTATTTCACTAATGCAGAGATCACTGATGCAAAAACCCCCATTGGGCTGGGCTCACTAGGCGCCATTCCCGTTGCTTTTTTGGTGTGGAGCATCGGGCTTTCATTAGGGGGCACTACGGGCTATGCCATCAATCCGGCCCGGGACCTCGGTCCAAGGATAGCCCACGCTGTGCTGCCGTTGAAAGCCAAATGTAGCAGCAACTGGAAATATGCATGGATACCGATCCTCGGCCCTTTTATTGGCGCTGCGATAGCAGCAATGCTTTTCCTGCTTTTACAGGCATAGAACACAAGAAACGGCAGCACAAACGATACGATAGCTTCCTTACTTTGATTGCTTATGGAAACGACCGGAATACTGGCACCTGCGGCCCACAAACCGCCTTTGGCAACGGAGGAAGTTGACAGCCGGTATAAACAACTGAGGTGGCAGGTTTTCCTCGGCATTTTTGTAGGGTATGCCGGTTATTACCTGGTGCGAAAAAATTTTTCGATGGTGATGCCCGATCTGATCGACAGGGGCTTCTCCAAAACAGACCTTGGTTTTGCGTTATCCGGCGTTTCGATAGCATATGGATTAAGTAAGTTCCTGATGGGGAACGTCTCTGACCGGAGTAACGCCAGGATCTTTCTTTCTTTAGGGCTCGTGCTCTCGGCTTTGAGTATGATCATGATGGGCGTATTTGCATTTGCGACAAGTTCAATTGCAATCATGTTTATCATCCTGTTTTTTAATGGCTGGTTCCAGGGTATGGGATGGCCACCTTGTGGAAGGGTAATGGTACATTGGTTTTCGATACGCGAACGCGGTTTTAAAATGTCGATTTGGAACACGGCACATAATATCGGTGGTGGCCTGGTAGGTCCGTTGTCGATTGCAGGATTGGCAATATTCGGTAGCTGGCAGAGCAAATTTTACTTTCCGGGGTTTATCGCTTTGGTGGTTGCCGTAATTGCTTTCATTTTAATAAGGGATACCCCGCAGTCGTGCGGCCTGCCGCCGATTGAGCGATATAAAAATGACTATTCAAAAGACTATTCCGAAAAGCAGGAAGTGGAGCTAACAGCAAGGCGTATCTTCTTTGACTATATTTTCAATAACCGGATGCTTTGGTACATCGCCTTTGCAAACGTATTTGTATACCTGGTTCGATATGGGGTACTCGATTGGGCACCTACCTATTTAAAAGAGGCAAAAGGTTTTTCGGTTACCGAGTCAGGCTGGGCGTATTTCGCTTACGAATATGCTGGTATACCCGGCACGCTGTTATGTGGCTGGTTAAGCGATAAAGTGTTTCGCGGAAGGCGCGCACCAGCAACCATTATTTATATGGTGCTTGTACTTGCAGCCATCATTCTATACTGGAAAAACCCGCCGGGGCAACCGATGATCGACAACATTGCATTGATCATAATCGGGTTCCTCATTTATGGGCCGGTAATGCTGATCGGGGTTCATGCGCTGGACCTTGTGCCGAAGAAAGCGGCTGGTACTGCAGCCGGGCTTACAGGCTTGTTCGGGTATTTGGGCGGGGCACTGTTTGCCAATATCGCAATGGGAATAATCGTCGATAAATGGGGGTGGGATGGTGGTTTCCTCATATTGATCCTGGCGTGCATCTTAACCATGTTCTTTACTGCCTTAACATGGAAACACGAGTTAAAACATCTGAATTAAAATAGCAATCTTTTCAACAATTACTCTTATGGCGAAATTTACTCCCATCTGTTCATCAAAGTGGAGACATCTTTGGTTGAGCACAATTATGCTGCTGGCAAGCATCAGCATTTTTGCACAACAGAAAATTACAGGTGTAATCCGGACCACAGCAAATGTACCCGTGGAAAATGTAAGCGTTTCGATTAAGGGTAAAACCATCGGAACCACGACGAATGCGCGGGGTGAATTTACCCTCCAGGCGAATGAGGGTGAAACGCTCGTCGTAAGTTTTGTTGGCTACCAAACGCAGGAAGTCAGGGTGGGCAAACAAAGCGCGCTTAACATTACAATCACCGAAAGTTCAAACCAGCTCGACGGGGTCGTGGTAACCGCTTTAGGCATCAAAAGGGAAGAACGCGCCCTGGGTTATGCAACTACCACGGTCACATCAGAACAACTAACCGACGCGATGTCCTCCAACTGGACCGATGCTTTATCGGGTAAGGTGGCGGGGTTAAACCTGGTAAGATCCAATAGTGGTCCAACTGGCTCCAACAGTATTATTCTTCGCGGGGAGAATAACCTTACCGGGAACAACGAAGCATTGATTGTTGTAGATGGTGTTGTTATCAGCTCGAGCAGTGGCGGTCGTTCAGCTAATCGCAACGAATCTACTTACGGCACCAGCGGCGATAATATGCAGGCCGATTATGGTAGCAGTCTAAATGATATCAACCCGGAAGATATTGAAACCGTCACTGTGTTGAAGGGGCCTGGAGCTGCGGCTTTATATGGACAGCGGGGGGCTAACGGAGCGGTGATCATCACAACAAAATCGGGAAGCGCCAAGAGAAAAGGTCTTGGACTCACATGGACCTCTAACGCCTCCATTGAGCAGATGAATAATGCAAGGCCTGACCTACAATATGAATACGGAATGGGCACGGGCGGCCAAAACTACTCCTCGTGGGGTAACACCGTTGACGGTCCATCTACACGTTCCACCAGTTCTGCTTATGGACCTAGATTCAATGGACAGATGTTTTACCAGTATAATGCCGGGTTGCAGGGACAGGATACGGTGAGAACGCCATGGGTACCTTATTCCGGTAAAAATGGCGTAAACGGCTACTTCGAAACAGGAAACACCTTTACCAATACCATAAGTGTTGATGGTGGTACAGACAGAACTACGGCTCGTTTTTCCTACACCAATGTTCGCAACAAGTGGATTACTCCAAATACCGGGTACGGCCGTCATACCGTTTCATTGTCAGTCAACTCAAAAGTAAACGACAGACTCACCCTTACCTCAAAGATTAATTACACCAATAAGTTTAGCGATAATTTACCTGGAGCAGGTTATGGTAACCAGTCTATCATGTATTGGTATTTGTTTTGGCAGCCTAGTGCCGACATCAATTGGTTAAGAAATTATTGGATAAAAGGACGGGAGGGACAGGCGATTGCGTTTCCTTTCAGCAGTTTCCCCGAAAACCCTTACGCCATCGCGTATGAATTCATCAACCGGTACAACCGACACAACGCTGTGGGTAATGTCCAGGCTACTTATGCCTTTACTAAAGAGTTGAGCCTTCAGGTAAGAGGTTCTATGGACTTTGCTTTTGAGGATCGTGCACAGGAACGTCCGTGGGATGCAGGACCAAGACTGACCAGGGGAAGCTACCGTACCCAGGATATCTTTACCCAGGAGTCGAGCACTGATTTCTTGTTGAGGTATGCAAAAAAGGTAAGCAGCGACTTCGACTTTAGCATTACAGGGGGTGGAAGCAGGCTTAGAAACAATTATAGAAGACGTGAAATACAAGCAGATGGTCTTGTTTATCCTGGTCTGTATACCCTGGTGAACGCCGCCGGAAATCTGGTAACACTTCCCTACGAGGCACACTTTGGGATTAACAGCTTTTACGGGTTGGCTTCGGCAGCTTATAAAAGATACTTGTATCTCGACTTAACCGCACGGCAGGACTGGGCAAGTCCGCTTGCAACCCCTAACCGTACTGAAAATGCAGGTTTCTTCTATCCTTCAGCTAACTTAAGTTTTATTCTGTCGGATTATACAAGGTTGCCCAGGACCATCAATTTTGCCAAGTTCAGGTTTTCCGCATCCAGTGTAGGTAGTGGTGGTACAAGCCCTTACCGCACGTCGTATAATTATACGCCTGCAATTGCACCTTTAGGCGGAGTATTCGCGGGATCGTTGCAAAATCCTACGTTGATGCCCAACCCAAATCTAAGACCCCTTAGAACGGTAACGTACGAGGCTGGCCTGGATGTACGGTTACTCAAGAGCCGTTTAGGATTTGATATCGCAGTATATACAGGAAGTACACGCGATCAACACTTACTTCGAATAGTTGACCGTTCGTCTGGTTACAACCAGCAGCTTATCAACGCCGGCAAAGTTAATAACACGGGTGTAGAAGTAGCGGTCAATGGCACACCCGTGCAAACTAAAGCCTTCAAGTGGACCTCAAATGTAGTCTTCTCGTATAATCGCAACAAGATCATAGAGCTTGCCGATAGTACTGTTGTATTATCAACTGGCCGAACAGGATCATCCCAGATTTTAGCAAAGGTTGGTGGAAGTATGGGCGATCTGTATGGAAGAGGTTATGTGCGCGCGCCTGACGGTCAGGTGGTGTTTGATGCACAGACGGGTGTTGCGTTGATTGGCACCGAGGTTAAACGCCTCGGCAATACCATCCCCAAATATAAAATCGGGTGGACGAATCAATTTTCTTATAAATCTTTCCGGCTTCATCTTCTTTTCGATGCACAAGCAGGTGCGGTGGGACAGTCACACAGCTTCCATACACAGGCAGGGCAGGGCAAGTTGAAAGTTACGGTGCCCGGCAGGTACAATGGTATGATTGGAAATGGAGTTGTAATGGGGCAGGACGGTAAATACAGACAAAACGATGTAATTGCCAGGGATGTGGCGGCTTATTATGTATCAGTCTTCGCGGGAGACAATGCCGAGGGTAACACATTCAGCACTGACTTTATCAAGTTCAGAGAGGCAAGGCTCGATTTTAACGTAAATGCAAACCTCACCAAAAGGTTAGGATTGCAACGTGCAACTGTTGGTCTTTATGGACGCGACCTTTTCATTTGGTCTCCATGGCCTGCTTTTGACCCCGAGTTTGGTACACTCAGCGGATCGGATATCGTAAGAGGATTTGAGATTGCTCAGTTCCCGGCTACCAGAACGATGGGTGTTAACTTAGTTATCGGACTATAAAATATTTCAAAAATGAAGAAGATTATCTATAAAATCTCGGGGGTTTTCATAATGTTCTCCCTGGCTCTTTCATCATGCACCAAGGGCTTTGAGGAAATGAATACCGACCCGAATAATATACCAATAGCAAGACCCGGACAGCTTTTAACGCCTGCCGTTGTAGGAGTCCTGGCCACCAATTTAACCCGTAATCGCAATTTCAATAACGAATTGATGCAGGTAACTGTAGACCCAAGCGATGCTGAGGGCAGGGTTTTCAGGTACGACATCCGCGCAAACGTAGGAGATGGGATGTATAACGGATGGTATAACGAGTTAACGAACATTAAAGATATCTATAAACTGTCTTCAGACACCACGTTGCTGACTTATAACAGGTATTATATGGGCGTCTCGTTAATTCTTCAGGTGTGGGTACATTCATTACTCACCGATACCTTTGGAGATGTTCCTTACTTTCAAGCTAATAAAGGAAAAGACTCACTCATTTTTGAGCCTTCCTTTGACCCGCAAAAAGCGATTTACCTTGATATGTTTGACAAGTTGGAGGAAGCGAATACTTTGCTTTCGGCCACACCCAGAAATGCTCTTGAAATTATAGAGCCGGCTTTTGACCCGGTTTATGCTGGTGACAGAGCTAAATGGCGAAAGTTTGGCAATTCACTGTATTTACGATTGCTGCTTAGGGTTTCAGGCAAAGCTGAGGTATCGGCCCAGGCCATTGCGAAAATTCAGGAAATTGTCGATACGAAGGCCTCAAGTTATCCTAAAATAGAAGGCAACGAGGAAACAGCCAGGGTGAAGTGGACGGGGGGAATATTAACCAGCGAACCTTTGACCTCGCCCCTGGGTATCGTACGCCCTACAGACTTTGATGGGCCCGGCGTTGCCAGCTTCTTTATCGATAACCTGGTTGCTTGGAATGATCCACGTATCGATATACCTACTTATGGATCTTCAGGAATTAACAGGTGGGGCATCGCTCCGTCCGGCGGCAGATATTTTGGAATTCCAAGTGGTTACGCTGCTGGTGGGGCCCCTCCGATAGGTTCTTACTTCCTTGCCAACGGTTCCGCGCGATCGTTACAGAAGGATAGTGCTACCGGTATCTTAATGAATTTCGCAGAGGTGCAATTCATTCTTGCCGAGGCTGCAGCAAAGGGCTGGATAAGTACAGGTACACCAGAGACTTACTACGAAAACGGTGCCCTTGCAAGTATCACTTACTGGATACCTGATTGGACTACCATGGTCAATCCTGGCACTTCGTTGCCTAATGATATAAAAACATTTTTAACTGCAGCTGATATTGAATGGGAAGAAAGCTTACCGCTGGAGCGTAAGATGGAGCGAATTCATTTGCAAAAATACTATGCATTGTTCCTCGTCGACTTGCAGCAATGGTTTGAGTATCGCCGTACCGGGCACCCGGATTTGCCAAAAGGACCAGGATTGGCCAATGGTGGAGTAATTCCTGCGAGGTTAAATTACCCGGTATATGTACAATCTACGAACCCGACCAATTACAGAATTGCAGTAGACCGGCAAGGACCGGACGTTATCTCTACACCCGTTTGGTGGCAAAAACCTTAATGGTTTAAACACGGTTGTACTACAGTTACCAGACATAAAAATCTAAAATGAAAAAGATCATAATTTATTCCGCTTTTTTGTGGGTCATTGCGTTTTTGCATGGCTGTAAAAAGGGCAACTATCCGGGCGGCAATGTGAGCCCATACGTATCGATATTGGATATTAAAGAATTGTATAAGGGAGAAGATGTTAC
>JASLBT010000141.1 GCA_030146445.1 Segetibacter sp.
CACGCCACATCAGGCCGAACTGCCCCGAGTTATAAGCCCAGCGGCTATCGGTCGGATCCACTACGTTGTACATGCCATCATCACTGCCCACGGTCACCCAGTTTTCAAGGGTCACGGAACCGGACCAGCCATTATTAGGCCCCTTCCACGACTCATGATCCTGCAGGCCCGCGTATACGTTGTAAGGCTCGTCCATATCAACGCCTAAAGCATATACTTCGCCCAGTGGAATATTGTAATGAAAGGCATTTGTTTTACCGCCATCATAACTTACGTGTACACCGCCGTCGCTGCCAAATAACATGTGCTCAGGATCGGTTTTATCGATCCAGAAAGTGCGTACGTCGCCAAAAGACCCGGGAAAGAAAAACCGGTCGCGATAACTGATGTCGCGCCATGTTTTACCACCGTCGCGCGAATTGGAAAGCGCAACACCGGTAACAAAGATCCAGTCGCGGTTGGTCGGGTGTACCGTGATCTGGTTAAACGAATACGCAGCCTTACCACCCAGGTCGTCCGTAGGCTTATTCATTTTGCGCCAGCTTTTTCCACTGTCGTCAGTCCGGTAAACTTCGCCGCCAATGGTTTCATTTGGGTTGGTAGCGCCTGGCTTCAAATTGAGGTTTTCGTATACGGCATACATCGTTTCAGGATGTGCCTTGCAGATGTCGATACCGATACGCCCGATGTTTCCTGACGGCAAGCCACTGGCTAACTTTTTCCAGGTTTTACCCCCATCGTTTGTTTGGTGTAGTGCACTTTGCGGGCCGCCTGATTCCATTGCCCATGCAGTTCTTTTTTTATCGTACGAAGCAGCATATAAGATGTCGGGATTGGTTGGGTGCATCACGAGATCGATCACCCCTACCGTATCGCTGAAGTATAAAACCTTTTTCCAATTTTTGCCGCCGTCGGTTGTTTTAAAAACGCCGCGTTCTGGATTCGACGAAAACAGGTGACCGGGCGATGCCACATAAACAGTTTTAGGATCACGCGGATGAACGAGTATCCTGATGATGTGCTGGGTTTCTTTCAGGCCCATATGGGTAAAAGTTTTGCCGGTATCGGTCGACACGTACACGCCATCGCCGGAGTAAGAGCTCCGCGCGATATACGACTCGCCGGTACCTACCCATACGTGTGCGGGGTTCGACGGTGCAACGGCAACAGCACCAATGGTATGGTGAAACGGGAAGATCGATTCGAATGTGGTGCCATTGTTCACGGTCTTCCATACCCCGCCGTTACGCGTGCCCACGTAATACGTATACAGGTGATCGTGAAGCGGGCCTTCCGGCACGGCAAAGCCGGTGATCCAGGCGCCCGTCCTAAACGGCCCTATGTTGCGGTAAGTAAAATCTTTCAGAAGCCCCGGAGGTATACTTTGCGCAGTAGCAAAATTTACGACCATTAACAGGAATACCAGATTTTTCATGGTGTTATTTTTTTTGTACCCGGCAGCGGATCTTTAAGCGACATCCTTGCCCGCCCGGCTCGGCCAGTCGGACGGGCGTCGCACTCTTTTACGGCAAATCAATGGGGATCGAATTTGCAGATTATGGATTGGGTATGTGCGATTGAGGTATTGGGTAATGAGGTATTGGGTATTGAGGTATGGGGTATCGGGTATTAAGGTATTGGGAAGAAAGTTGATTGGTTGATAAGTTGAGAAGTGAGGTGTTCGGTCGATCAAATTTTACGAATGGTTATTCTGGTTAGTGGGGCTGCCGAAACCGGAAGTTGTATGGTGGTGCGCCCGCTGATTTGTTTGTGAATGGGTTTTGCACCACCTGCCTTTATTTCAACTGCTCCATCAAAACCGGCGAGGATCACAGGTACTTCGTGCGCTTTTGCTGCTCGGTTTTCCAATTGGAAAGTAATTGCCTTTCCGCCTTTATCCATTGTGACCGGTTTGTCCCTGGCAAAACCATCACCCAAAAGCTCTATGTCGGTCTTTTGTGTACCCAGCCGGAAATAAAGCTTTCTTCTTAAACCGTCCTTCGGAACCACAGCCAAAGCACCTGCCGACGACGTGAGGGTTCCACCAAAAGCGACGAGTCCAAAGATCGGATCGTTCGTTACTACGGTAGCCGCCGCGCGGGTTGCGCCACCATAGCCAAGGTCAATTTCACCATCGTAAAACCAGGGGCCGCGACCCTGTGGTTTTTGTATCCATGGCGTCGCATATTTCTGTGGCTCAAATGCCCATCCCGACGCGCCGTCATTCTCCTTACCCGGGTACCAGAATCCATAGTTTGATTCTGGGGTTCCGCTGTTGATCAGCGCAAATGAACTGAGGTAAGCCTGGTAACCCATGCGAATATAATCTGCCGGATCGTTGCTGAAGTGCAATGCATAATCGAGTATGGACCATCCGCCCATCTGCGACATATAACTGAGTGTATAGCTATCGCTTCTTCCCCTGAAATCGCTGCCAAGATAGTAGTAAGCAGGTTCGATAACGCCACGCAATGCCAGGTTAGCCTGTAACTGTCTTTCCATAAACCTTGGTGCATCGTCGGGTTTGATAACGGGGTGCGAATACCATTTGCCGAGGTTTTTGTCGAACCATAAATTGCTGTCGGGCTGTAACTTGTTTTGCATCGCATATTTTGCCAGGGCATGGCTGGATTCGAAGGCGGTTGCATCAATTGCATATTCCGAACGAAACGGGTATGGATCGTCATACAGGAAATACTTGACCTTCTTTTCCCACTCACTTTTTAGAAACGCAACGTCTTCTTTAAATCCTTCTTTCTCCAGGTCCGCCATTAGGTCGATGAGCAATAGTTCATTATAACAGCCCCACTTATAGGTTTCGTACCAGGGAAGGATCTCGTATGGATATTTGAAGTAAGCCTTCGCTGTTTCTTTTGCTCTTTCAAGATAGCCACGCTGATCGAGGTAATGCGTTTTTCCCGGGTACATCTTTGCAAGCTGGTACATGTGGTAGTACAACATCATGATGTGCGGGTAATCGTAGGAGCGCCATACGTGCATTTTGTCCTTATTTCGATCGGCTGTGTTTGCACGTCTGCGGGTGGAATCCCGGTTTACATACCAGCTTGGTGTACCGTAAACACCATACGGATAAGGTGTTTCCTGGTCGGTGCGTTGCAGCTTACCCCACACAAAGTTTTTGATGTAATATTCCAATGCATCAATTTCTTTCTGATCGGGATAAAACACATTTTTAGCAGCCACAAATGGCGCTTTACACAACCCGGGATCGTCGCAGGTAAGCACATAACTGAGCCGGCTGGTATCAAAATAATCGGGGTTATCCGGACCACGCAGTTGGGCATTTTTCATGTCGTATACACCAAACAACCCATCGTACCATTTTGAAGCGTCTTTGTGTTGTTGACTGTTGACGATAAATGCCGACCTTTTTTTATAGAGTGTTTCGAGGGGCTCTGTTACAAAAAATTCCAGGTATGTTTTATAGCCCTTTCCATAGTTAATCGTGAGTTTATTTTCGCCAAGGCGTGAGAACCTGATTTTATACAGGTGGGTTCCTTTTTGCTTTTCACCCAGGTATTGGATGGTAGTAGAAGGACCAAATTCGGCCTGCACCTGTTTGATCGGCTGATGCGTTCGGAGCGCAATCATCGCTTCCAGGTCGGTTGGAATACTCATACCCGGCATTACCTGAACGTCTATCAATCCTTCTTCGTTCAGGATGTTCCGGATACCGTTGTAGTCGTTTGCCCAACGAAACTTAAACCCATATTGCAGGCTGTCTTTAGCCGGAATAAATGCCGCTGTATGTTGCTGGCGCCATGTTCCGCGGGTTTCGCGGTTGCCCGTTAATGCAGAATGTATAAATGCCTGGAAGGTTCCGCGTTCACCCGGTGTAGTTGTGGCGGTGGAAAAATATTCCAGCGATGTGCCCGGCAGCGGAGTCATCACGAGGTAAGGTCCGAGCCCCGTTGGTCGTTGCCAGTAAATAAAAGAATTGTTACCCGAGATGAAGTGGTGTTTTACCACCCGTTCTTCAAAGATCTCCTTAGGATTTTCGCCGCCTCCGCTATTGTAAAGCAAAGGAATTGCAAGGTCCTCGATGCGTATGGGTGTAGTTGCCTGGTTGAGCAGGCCAATATTCCAGGTGAGGCTGTTGCCATCTAATGCGAAAGTTTCGTTGATCTTCAGGGGTGCACTTTTGTTGTCGCCGGCAATACCGGTTTGCAGCAGTTTTCCCTTGTGCAGGAAGTTGGTTTTGCTGTTGACGGCTGCGTGGGTGGTGTCCAGTTTACGGTTATGAATATACCGGACCGTCACATCGCCGAACAGCCGGCCTTTGCGGATATAAGAAGTAGGGTGTACATCGCCGGTTTTCGCGAGGTCGGCGATACCATGTCGATCGGCACGAAACGTAAATGCGGCATTGCTGATCACGTTACCGGATTGGCCCATAGCCGTTCCGAAAACCAGCAACAAAAACAGGTTCAGCAGTGCGGGTCGAATTCGGGTAACCATACCGGATGATGTATAAGGTGAAAGGATGTTTGACTAGCGGATTACGGATTGGCGGATTACGGATTAGCGAATTTCCGGCTTCCAGCCCAGCCACAAACACGAGTCCCGGAACCATTAGACTTCGAAACCTGCTTTATGAATCGGCGTCCTAATGTTTTGCTCCAATGAGAAGTTTTACCCGGAGATCCTGATCCCCAAAGCATTGGGGACAGGATGAGGGTACTGCTCTTGATTACACAGTTCCTGCCCCTGATCACGTTCAATTTAACATTCAACATTTAACCTTCAACATAGGCTCAACCCTGAACTTTTAACTTATAGCTCTTAACGATCTACTGTTCTTTATAGAACTTCCAATTGGTGGTAAAGTTCTCATTCAAAGGTTGGTTCGTTAATATGGCCCTTACCATCTCAACAGGCATCGAATTCAGTTGCATCACCGCATCGTGGTATTGTTTGTTGGTCATCTTTTTGCCCTCGACGAGTTCTTTCCGCAGCGCGTAGAACTGGCGTCCGCCTGTCAGGTATGCCAACTGGTAGAGGGGTGGATAACGCCCCACAAATGACCGGCGCACCTCACCTTCGGCATTAGCACGTTCATGACCTACCCGGTCCACCAGGAAGTCAATGCATTGTTGTGGTGTCCATTTGCCCATATGATAGTTGAGCGAAAAGATTATTCGTGCGCACCGGTGCATGTGCCAGAACAACATACCAATGCGGTCCTCCGGGCCCTGTGGAAAGTTCATGTCCCAAAGTAGCAGTTCCCAGTACAGTGCCCAACCTTCCCCCCAGAACGGTGTGCTGAAGTTGCGGTAGGTACGATTGCGGCTGTTCATAAACTGTTGCAGGTTATGGCCGGCGAGTAATTCATGGTGCACGGTGGCTCTTGAAAAATGCGGGTTGTTTCCACGCATGCTCATGAGCTTGTCGTCTTCGTCCATGGTATTGGTGGGATATGAAATCGTGATGTCTGCACCGCCAGTGAAGAACGGGTTCACCAGTTGGTTTTCTGGCGGCATCATGCGCATACCCCATACTTCTTCTGCAAGCGGGGGAATCGTGATCAGGTCATTTTTCTTTAGAAAATCAACAGACTCGGTGTACAATTTCAGGATTGCCTCGGGCTGTTTGCCTGCCGGCACATAAGTGTTTTTCACTTTTTCCAGTGCAGCCTTCCAATCCGTTCCGAAGCCCATCTCTTTGCTCGCCTTTAGCATCTCCGCGTCGCACCAGGCAAATTCTTTGTTGGCTATTTCAATGAGTTCTTCCGGAGTATAAGGGATCATCTCATACCTTAGCTGTCGCATGAGTTCTGCCCGGCCTGCAGGCTGGCCCACAATGCCACTTTTATCTGCCGGTGCCTGGCTTGCCTTTGCTTTAATCTGCGTGGCGTATGCCGTTAAAGCATCATCGAGTGCTTTGTACGGTTTTGGAACCCACCAGGTAAACATCGGATCGTAGCCGTTGTAGAATTCATATACACTGGTGATGGCTTTTTTGAGATCCGCGATTACTTCGCCGGCTTCATAAACTGCATCGCTGCCCCAGCTCTTTTCGGCTTTTAACTTGGTTTGCAGTTGCTTTATCTCCCCGGTAATATCCGACCATTCACGGGCAACCTTTTCAGCGTTGGGCTGGGTACCGCGGCGCCGCGTTTTTTCGAGTGCATATATTCGTTGAGCGAATGGTATCCACGGCTTGATCTTCTCGTATTGTTTAGCCTCGTCAGCTGCAAGGGCGATCTTCTCGTTGATGTTTCTTTTGAACAGGATGTAATCAACCTTGCACTCTTGCGACAGATTTTTAAAGTTGATCCCGCTGAGTTGCTTCAGGTAGTCGTTGTAAAGCTTCACCAGGCGTTCTCTTCTTTCAGGGGAACCTGCACCTGCGTCAGGCGGACTGCCAAACCCACCTCTCCCCGCCGCGGCGACGGTTGGAGAGTAAAACCGGATGAGTACCCGGTAATCGGCATTAAATTTCGTGATCAGGTCGGGCATTTCCTGGCAGGGAACAAATTCGTTTCCACTTGTCTGCGCAATCAGATTTAAGCTGCCAATTAATAAGCTGACACAGATGAGAGATTTAAACAGTGACGATTGGGACATTATTGGTGGTTTGTTCGTGATTTCTTTTGATTGTTGTGCTGTCATCCCAGGAAACGGGGGATCTCATTGCGATCATTC
>JASLBT010000160.1 GCA_030146445.1 Segetibacter sp.
CCGCCCCGATCTGTATAGGTCGTCATGCATTTGGCGACCAATATCGCGCAACGGATTTCGTGACCAGGGGGAAAGGCAAACTTACCGTCAAATTTGAAGGAGAAGACGGTACGGTGCAAGAGTTTGAAGTGTACAACTTTAAAGGTGACGGCGTCGCTCTTGCAATGTATAACACCGATGAAAGCATCCGTGGTTTTGCCAGGGCATGTTTCAACCAATCGCTTATGAAAGGTTGGCCCTTGTATCTCTCCACAAAAAATACGATCCTCAAAAAATACGACGGTCGCTTCAAAGATATATTTGAAGAAACTTATCAACAGGAGTTCAAACAACAGTTTTCTGAAAAAGGGCTTACTTATGAACACCGCCTGATTGATGATATGGTTGCCAGCGCGCTTAAATGGAATGGCAACTTTGTTTGGGCTTGTAAAAATTACGACGGCGATGTTCAAAGTGATACGGTAGCACAGGGATTTGGCTCTCTCGGGCTAATGACTTCAACCCTGGTGACCCCGGATGGCAAAACTATGGAAGCTGAAGCAGCACATGGAACTGTAACCCGTCACTATCGCGAACACCAAAAAGGCAAACCCACCTCAACCAATCCAATCGCCTCGATTTTTGCGTGGACAAGAGGACTGGAGTTCCGCGGGCGGCTCGACAATAACCAGGAACTGATTAACTTCTGCCAAACGCTCGAGAGGGTGTGTATAGAAACGGTTGAAAGCGGCAAGATGACCAAAGACCTCGCGATTACCGTAAAACCAAACGTTGAGCACGGCACCGATTACCTCTACACAGAAGAGTTCCTCGACGCATTGGATGAAAATCTTAAAGCAAAATTGGGCTGATATAAGTTCTTACAATAAGTTAAGTGCCGGGCGAATGTCCGGCATTTTTCGTTCGGGTATCCTGTTCCGAACACCACCTTAATCATGGTTAAACAAGTGTTGCGGAAGGCCATTCATCAACCCGGAAAGCTTTCGTGAAGTTTACAATCTGTGCGGTTGCGCCCGGGGTAGCCAAAACGTTGGTTCAATTACTGCGCAGAGGGTCATTCGGTTATTGAACAGCTTCTGTTATATTTGCAATCCTTTTAAAACAAGTATAATGAAAGTAATGAAGTTTGGCGGAACAAGTGTAGGCAAACCAGAACGGATGCGGGATGTTGCTGCCTTGATCACCAAAGATAATGATCCGAAAATTGTAGTACTAAGCGCCCTCAGTGGCACAACCAATGCGCTTGTTTCCATCAGTAATTCACTTGCCCAGGGAGAACGGAGTGGTGCATTGCAAACAGTTGACCAATTAGAAACGCACTACCAGAATTTCATTACGCAGCTACTTACTACCCCTGAAGCGATTGAGAAAGCAACACAGGTTATTTCAGAACATTTTGAGTTCTTAAGAATCATTTTTAAAATTTCGTTTAGCGAAGCCCTGAACAAAGATATACTTGCACAGGGAGAGCTCCTTAGCACAAAACTGTTCTCTGTTTTCCTGGATGAACAAGGGGTCGATCACATGTTGTTACCTGCACTGGACTTTATGCAGATAGACAGTTATGAAGAACCACGGATAGGCAGCATCAAAGTAAAACTGAGCCAGATACTCACAGCCAACCAGCACAAAACTTTGTTTATCACGCAGGGTTATATATGTCGCAACGACAAGGGAGAAGTGGACAACTTAAAACGGGGAGGAAGTGACTATACCGCATCGCTGATTGCTGCAGCTATTAAAGCAGATGTTTGTGAAATATGGACAGACATATCAGGAATGCACAACAATGATCCGAGGGTGGTTGATAAGACTATGGCAATTGACCAGCTTAGTTTCGACGAAGCTGCAGAGCTTGCCTACTTTGGCGCAAAGATTCTGCATCCTGCTTCTATATGGCCGGCGCAGCATTACAACATACCGGTGAAGCTGCTGAACACAATGGAACCTGAAGCATCCGGAACCATCATTTTACAGGAAGCAGGAAGCACCGGGGTGAAAGCAGTAGCTGCTAAAGACGGCATTATTGCCATAAAAATCAAGAGCAGCAGAATGCTGCTGGCATATGGCTTCCTCCGGAAGATATTTGAAGTTTTTGAGAAGTACCGCACGCCAATCGACATGATCACCACTTCTGAAGTGGCCGTATCATTAACCATTGACAACCGTGAGAACCTCGACAGTATATTACAGGAGCTTGAAGCATATGGTAACGTGGAGATAGACGATAATCAAACCATCATTTCGATTGTCGGCAACGAGATCGTACAAACAACGGATGTCATGAAGAGATTGTTCGAAGCGATTAATAACGTTCCGGTACGTATGGTAAGCTATGGCGGCAGTAAGCACAACATATCGCTTCTTATACCTGCAAGCTATAAAACGGAAACGCTGAAGCTTTTAAACAGGGGTATTTTCGGGTTATAGGTAATGGGGTGCCATTGGAAAGCCGCCGAACATCACAGACTTATCTAAAATTCTTCATACACGAAAGAGGAGGCTTAAAAGCCTCCTCTTTCGTGTATTATGTCGAGTATAATCAGATCAATAGCGCTGGTTTTAAAGTTTAAAATCTTGGACAAAGCACAGCATTCTTCGAGCTATTGTCGCGTTCGAAGAAACCGGTGTAAGAAACCGACATCTCAAAACCTCCCCTGCTCATTGATGCGGTATTCAGTTGCGATACATTCACATCATAACTAAAGCCGAGAGAAAAAGGATGATAGTCAATTTTTACCATCGGAATAAATGCATCTTTCCAGCGAAGAAAGCCTCCAAGGTGAAGTGTATAAAGCGGGTTTTCATAATCTTCGCCAATCTTGTGCGAGTACATTGCACCTGCCATAGTTTCTCTACTGGTTCCCTGGCTGGTTTGATCGGCCTGTATCGTAATGTAGGAAATCTCATCTACGGTCAACCTTATGCCTGCTGACAGGACGAGCTTCGGCTTTAATTCCACCGGAGGGTTTGAATAGAATGAATTCCGCGGACGGTTGAAATGATGATAGGCAACTCCTACAAAATAGTTATCGTTTTTGCGTGCACCCAACTGAGAGTTGAACGACATGCCGACACTGCCATCGAGATAAGAAAAGTTAGTGTTGGTAAACGACTCGCCGTCTGCAAGCGCAGGATTATAACCATTGCCATCGAAGTGGCTGTTGGTGGTCATCTTCGTTCTATCTATCGAACGCTGAACCAGGCCGCCCATAAAACCCAAAGAGAGGTACGACGTTTTTTCTGTACTCAGCGATTTATGATAATTAAGTGCAGGAAGCAGGTTACTGGTTTTAAAGTTTGTGGAACCGGCTTTATCATACAAAACCTGTAAACCCGTGGTGAGGAAGTCGTCACCCTTGCCAACTGGCTTCTTATATTCAAAGTCGAATGAGCCCGTTTGGTAAGGAACCGACACACTACCCCATTGGCTTCTGTAAACTCCCTGGAACCTTATGTCACCGGTATAAATACCGGCTAGTGATGGATTTCGGAGTAGTGGCGCCTCAAAAAACTGGGAAAAATGTAGATCCTGCGCCGTACAGGACAGCCCTGCGGCAATAAAGATGACTGCATAGAAGCATGCACGAATTAGGCTTTTCATGTTGGATTAATTGGATAGATTGGATACATCTTATAACGCATACATGTACAGATTATTGAATCAAAGTGATATTTCCTGTATATTTCAGCGGCTTGCCTGCTGAGCAACTTACGGTTACGACATA
>JASLBT010000184.1 GCA_030146445.1 Segetibacter sp.
GGCATACCTGTCCACTAATCCAATGATCACTTTTGCTTCAGGATGATGTTGTAAAAAGGAGTCCCCTAAAGTTTTAGCATGTGCCAGATAGTTGTTTGAGCAAATTGTAAATGCAATCATATGTCCGTTGGCTTTGAAGAAAAAATTAATTAATCACTGCTTTGACTGCTTCAAGGTATGCGGTACCCCATTTTTGGCAAGGCTCTAGATGATTTCCTTCTGCCCATTAATTCCATGCATTAATAAAAATAAAATCTTCTTCTTTTCCATGGGGCTCAAAGTCATCGACTACACGCTGCAGCCATTGGCGAAATTTCTCAGGACTGCTTTCATGCGTAATTAAGGTTGGGTTTTTTCCCCGCCGTGCAGTGTTGTCCCACGATGGCATGACTGTGGGGAACATTTTAAAATCTATTGACTTAAGCGGCTTAAGATTTTTATAATAATATTCGTAATCAATTTTATTTAGGTTGGCCATAGGATCTTCTTTTCTGCCGTTGATCCCTACTCTCCTCATAATTCGCTCCTTAATTCCTGGTTTACTTCGGTGAAAGTTATCGACAGCAATCTGTGTAAAAACATCAGGTTCCCGCCGTATGCCAAAAGGCTCGAAATCGATAGCAGCATCAAATCCCGGCTGCAACTTGTTGTGTCCGCCATATGAAAAAACCATATGGCAGATGTAAAGTTCCATTCCGTGTTGAAGTGCAACCCGTCTCCACGTTTCTACGGTACGCTGCGAATCGGGTAGCAAAAACGCCTTATACAGAACGATAACAGGTTTGTTGTTTACACGAATGTATCTTGGATCTTTGAAGTATTCGATCAGGTACTCTATGTGTTGAATGTCGTCATGGTCGTTGTATTTCTGTTCCAATAGTACTTCCTGGTCAAGTCCGTCCCATCTTCTGGTCCAATTCTCATTCGCCCAACACAACATAAAAGGAAAATCAGGTTGTCCGGATTCAAAAACTTCCTGGAAAGGACGTTCCAATATTCTTCGACCATTAAACCAATAATGGTAGTAGCAAAACCCGTGTATACCGAAGCTTTTTGCAAGGAGGGCCTGCGCCTCCCTGGCTTCGGGAACACGCAAATCGTAGTATCCCAGATCAGTAGGCAGGTGGGGTTGATGATGACCTTCAAAAAGCGGTTTAGCCTTAGCAGTATTTCTCCACTCTGTAAAACCTTTGCCCCACCATTCGTCGTTTTCTGGTATGGGATGGAACTGAGGTAAATATATCGCGACTGTTCTCATGAGTTCCGAACGTTATCTGTAACAAGAAATATTAAGTTGCATTTGGAAGTAGTCGTTGTATGTCTTCATAAACGGATAACTCATATTGTTCCAGGCCTCTTTGATATAGTATTTGAATCCGGCCTTATTTACCCAATCAAGAATTTCATGTAGATGCTGCTCCTCGTTAGGTTGTACATGGTATTCTATGAACAGGTTTTTTACATTTACAAGTAGGTCCTGGCAGTCCTTAAGTACATCATACTCGGCACCCTCAATATCCATCTTTAAAAAGTCAACTGGTTCTGCGAGCAAGTTTCGCAGCCGAAGGCCAGGAACACTTATCATGTTTGTGCCAGAATCATTAAGATCAATCTTTCCGCCTACTGAACCTTCCGACTTAAAAGTCAGCACTTCCTCCCGAAACCAAACTGCGGCGTTGATTAAGTCGACATCACTTCTACCAGCTTCTGCCAGGTTACTTTTCAAAATATTGTATACAAAAGGATCAGCCTCTATGGCGGTGATTTGACTTTTTGGATACAGCTTTTTGAAATAAAGGACACTCAAACCAATGTTTGCACCGCAGTCGATGATGACCGGTGAATCATTCTCAGCATTGAATTTGTATACTTCCTCTATAAATAACTCATCGATACTGTGTAAAAACCAAAAGGGAGAATTGAATGAGACTTTTTTGCCGTTAAACAAAGTGCTGTTCAGACCGAGGTAGTTTTTCTCGAACTTTTTAAGTCTTCTGAATTCGCTTCCGGAAATCAGAAGACTACCTTTATTTTTCCGGTAATAGCGGTAGTTGTTATTTTCAGTTTCGATTCGTCTGTTCAATTTTTGCAGTATCATTTAGGTTGCTTGTATATGAAGTATTTACTCCGTCGTTTATTCGGTTCAGTTATATAGGCGCAAGTTACCGGAAGCGGCCACTTGCATTAAACGAACATTTAGGTTCTGGTCATTGAATAATTAAGTGAATATCTATGCAAGTTGTCGCTTGTAATTCCATCGGCTTTTTCCAAATACTTTTCCGTAGTTGAAATCACCGTGGATATAAAAGGGAGATCCATTATCCACAACATTAAAGTGGCAAACGTCTTCTGCAACGTCAATTTGTTCAACCCTTGGTTTATGAATAAACGTGTGGATACTGTAGGATCCTCTAACAAGGAAATGAGATTCAATAACCAATTGGATCTTTGATGACGATATTACTTCTGACTCGCTGGAACAAATGGCATTTTTATTTTCATCAAGCACAATGAAAAATATCGAGTATTCATTTTCGTCCATCGGAATGTTGAAGGAGACCTCAAAGTTGAAAAAGATTTCTTCGTCGTGGAAAAAGTGATCCTTGACGTTTGAAGTAACATCCGAAACGGAGATCTTTTTAAACCATAGCTTTTTGTCACTCTCCTCAGGTCCGCTAAACATGGCTGATCGCTGCACACCCTGTTTAACGTATTGGCTGACCACCATACTGGTTTTCCCCTGGGAAATCAGCCTGCCGTTTTGAAGCAGAATGGCTTGATTGCACAATTGTACAAGTGCGCCAAGATTATGGCTCACGAACAATATTGTTCTTCCCTCGGTGCTGCTTACATCCCCCATCTTTCCCAAACACTTCTTTTGAAATTCTGCATCACCTACAGCAAGCACCTCATCAACAATGAGTATCTCGCTTTCGAGGTGAGCTGCAACTGCAAATGCCAGGCGCACGTACATCCCCGAGGAATAACGTTTAACGGGAGTATCAATGTATCGTTCAACCCCGGAAAAGTCAACTATTTCATCAAACTTGCGAACGATTTCTTTTTTCCGCATCCCCAGGATTGCGCCATTGAGGTAGATGTTTTCACGACCGGTTAGTTCGGGGTGAAACCCGGTACCGACTTCAAGCAAACTGGCGATGCGCCCTTTGATTTTTATACCGCCGGTAGTAGGAGAGGTGACTTTACTCAAAACCTTTAATAGGGTACTTTTTCCTGCCCCATTGCGACCGATGATCCCAACTGCATCGCCTTCCTTGATTTCGAAGTTGATGTCTTTAAGGCTCCAAACGATATTGCTTTCACCTTTGACGCTGCGGTCGTTCGTTTCCCCGATCTTCAGGTAGGGATCTTCTTTTCCCCTTTTCATCGACCACCAACGATGTAAGTCGCTGGTAATTGTACCCGTTGAAAATTCACCAAGCTGGTATGCTTTTGAGATATTATCTGCTTTAATTGCGAGCGCCATTTGTAGTTTGAAATTTGGTCTTTTTAAACGGTGTGCATTTGGTTAATGGGAAGTGGCTGGTTTAAGCTGCTTTAGTTACGTATTGAATGCACAAGATGGTGAATAGCGTTGTTGCCGTACAAGAGAGTGACCCGCCAATCCCCAAAGCTTTGGGGAGGGGCACAGCGCAACGATGTTCCATCTTAGCCACTAGCCGGTTTCAGGAAAAAACCTCTAAAGACTTTGTATGTTGTGCCACTCGTTATAAGACAATATTTGAGCAGGCGTTAGTTTTATACGGTATCAACGAAGTTCTTTTCTACTTTATTGAAGATCACCAATCCAAATATGAACACGATTATCGAGACTACTGTACTGTACAAAAATGCCTGGGCATAGAATTCTCCTGTTCCCAGAAAACCAAAACGGAAAGTTTCAACGAGTCCGCTCAGCGGGTTCAGGGAAAGTACAAAGCGGTAGTTTTCAGGTGCGGATGATAAGGGGTAAATAACCGGTGTTGCATACATGAGTAGCTGGATACCGAAAGTGACTAAAAAGGCAAGGTCGCGGTATTTTGTCGTCATCGCCGTGATAATAAGACCGGAGCCAAGGCCCAATAACGCCATGAGCAGCATGATCACAGGAAAGAGAAGAAGGGTTAGATTGGGCTGGATAGCTGCTCCTTTAAAAAGATAATAGCACAAAATGACGATGAACAGCAGGAACTGCACCCCGAACCTTACGAGGTTTGATACAACAATGCTCATCGGCATGATCAACCTGGGAAAATATACTTTACCAAAAATGCCGGCGTTATCGCGGAACACGGTACTTGTCTTACTGAAGCAGTCTGCAAAATAGTTCCATGCAATAATGCCTGACAGGTAAAATAAGGGAGCGGGGCTGCCATCGGTGCTAAAACCGCCCATTTTGTTAAAGATAAAAGTGAACAGCACCGTAGTAAATATCGGCTGTATAAAAAACCACAAAGGGCCAAATATGGTTTGTTTATAAAACGATACAAAATCCCTTCTGACCAACAACAAAAGCAAATCCCTGTAGTTCCATACATCCTTTAAATGAAGGTCAAAGAGGTTGCTTTGCGGTTTGATTTCTGAGTCCCATACCTGTTCGTCTGCAGGGGTATCCGCGGGTATTGAATTGATGATGGAAAGTTCTACTTTATGCATTTATGTTACGGGGCTTTTTTTCCAAAATAGTTTCTTTGTTGAACCGGTGCCGTTTACTGATGCTGCATAGTCGGCGCCGTAGCCATAGTAGGCTTGTTTACCCGGAATTTTAACGTCATTTAGGATCAGCAAAATTTCGGGCATGTCCTGGAGCCGGGCAACATCTTTCAGCAACTCCAATTTCTTTTTCGGCGTGAAACCTTGCCGTACCACGAATATGATGGTGTCGGCGTATTTGCTCAGGATATATGCGTCGCTTACGAGGCCTAATGGTGCCGAGTCGATGATGATATATTCATACTCCCCACGTAATTTTTCTAACAGGGCCGGCATGCCTTCGTGAAGCAAAAGGTCTGATGGATTACCCGTAGTGATCCTGGCGGTATAGGTATGAAGAGAGGGAATTTCGACAGACGGTTCATGAAGGGCGAAAAGATCGGTGGAATGGCCTACTACAAAGTCGGTCAGGTTTTTAGTTGACTTTGTCTCAGCTGCCTTTCGCATGTCTAAGTTGATTAAAGCAACTTTTTTCCCGGGAATGGCAAGCACCCCTGCAAGATGGAGGGCAACGAACGACTTACCTTCATTGCTTTGCGACGAGGTGATCAATAACACTTTTTTATCGACGTTCCGTTGCAACAGGGAAAGTCTTGTACGGATTATTCTGAATTGTTCACCTATCACGTCGCGGTTGAGCAGTGACAGGCCTTTGATTTGTTTTTTAGACACGTGATTGGTCTCACCCAAAATCGGCAATGATGTGCGGCTTGCAAGATCACTTTTGGTTAATATTTTATCATTCAACATGCCGCGTACCGCGATAATAATTATGGGAAGCAGCAAACCTGCGAGAATTCCCATGATCCAGATTTTTTTGTTGTTGGGTTCAACAGGCCCATACCCTTTAGCGGTATCGATTTGTTTGTAGGCGGGTTTATTCACCGAAGCACTCGATATTGCAAATTCTTCCCTTTTTTGCAGCAGGTATAAGTATAATCCCTCGGTAATGCTTTGCTTTCTTTTAATATCCTGCATCGCTTTTTCCTTGTAAGGAAGCACTGAAAGCGTTCGTTGATATTTGTTGTTTTGCTGGCGCAGGCTCGACTCCTTGAGCTTAAGGTTCTCGCCAATGTTTTGCAGACTCTCAATGATGCTTACGCGTGCATTGCTGATCTGGTTATTAAGATCCTTCATGATATCATTTTCCTCCTGCAGGTAAGGCGCTTCCTTTTCCTTCTTAATTTGTAACTCGTTGTAGTGGGCGATGAGCGAGGAAAGCGTTCCGTCGGTTAAGCCCAGCGTTGATGGCACCAGTTTGTTGCGGTAAGTTGGATTATTGATGTAGCGGGAGATCATATCAACTACCCCCTTCTGGTTATTCAGATCTACGAGGTCTTTATCAACCGAATTCGTATT
>JASLBT010000242.1 GCA_030146445.1 Segetibacter sp.
CGAGAGGTCTGTTGCAAGTATGTTTAAGTCTGGCCGTTTTTGCAGGAGATACCTGGTAATATTTCCCGGACCACAGCCTAGTTCCAATATATAAGGGTTTGCCTTTTGCAACTGGCCGCAAAAAACGTCGAAAGTACTGGCGTAGATGCTTACATCCATATACTTCTGCTGGTAGTCATTTGCCCTTCGGTCAAATACATCAACGGCCATTTGTACTCGGTCCATATACTAATGTAGCAATTTCATCGATTGAACTAACAGTAAACGGGGGAGTAGCTACCAGCAATTCAAGCGGCTGATACAATGCGGGAACACGGTGCTTAGCCGTATTCTAATGTTTTTGTTGCTGCTTAAATCTGTTGGAAAGTGCCGTTTTTTTTGGCACGTATGGGTGCATACCAAAGCTCCCTCAGCTGTTTCGAAAAATATTTTATTATACAGGTTCGGCCCTTGATTTCTCTGCCTGCTTTTCAAACAGGAAATGATAGGTCTCTACCTGCGACCTTATTTCTTCTTCGCCATCTGCGGCAACATACCGGTTCGACAATTCGTTGTCGAGCACGCGGGCCTTCACATTATCTTTCAACTGAATATTGATGAGTTCGATCAGTTCTTTCTTAATCTTTTTATCAAAGATCGGCACAGCGACTTCCACCCTGTGGTCAAGGTTTCTTACCATCCAGTCAGCCGATGAAATATATACCCTGTGTTTGCCGTCGTTTCTGAAAATGAATACGCGTGAATGTTCCAGGTATTCATCTACAATACTGATGGCGTTTATTGGTTTTTTGAATTTATCGTGTTCGGAAACCGCACAGAAGATTCCCCGTACAATCATTTTTACGGTAACTCCCGCCTGTGCGGCTTCATACAGTTTTTCAATTAATATGGCATCACTCAACGAATTTAGTTTTACGGTAATACTGGCTTTCTTTTTTGTTCTTGCATTCCGGATTTCTTTATCAATCATTGAAATTATCTCCCTGCGCATATTCGTCGGGCACACCAATAGTGTTTGACATGTTCTCAAAGGGTTGTTCTCCAACTTAGGATTCTCCAGGTACCTGAACACACGGTTGATGTCGGCCATTACTTTTGGATTGCTCGTCATCAGGCAATGGTCACTGTATATTTTAGCCGTTTTTTCGTTGAAGTTGCCTGTACTGATAAAGCCATATTGTGTAATTCGTTCACCCTTTTTTTTCCGTATAATTCCAAGCTTTGCATGAACTTTCATATTCTCTACGCCTACAAGAACCCTTACGCCCTCATCTTCCAGCCGTTCCTTCCATTCAAGGTTCGCTTCTTCGTCGAACCTTGCTTTCAGTTCAAGCATAACGATCACCTCCTTTCCATTGCGCACAGCATTTATCAGGGCATTTATGATCTTTGAATTGGATGCAAGCCGGTATGCAGTTATCCTGATCATTGTTACTTCAGGATCCATTGCAGCCTCACGCAACAAATCGATAATCGGGTTAAAAGAATGATAGGGGAAATGTAACATCACATCTTTTTCCATGATCACGTCGGTAACCATATGCGTGTTTAAAAAAGCCGGATGCGTAAACGGCCGGAGCCTTGCACTTTTATCTTTAAAGACATCGGGGAAGTCCATAAAATGCCGGTAATTGTGTATACGTCCACCCGGTATGATGTTGTCTTTTCTCGAGAGATTTAGCTTTCTTGTCAGGTATTCTACAAGGCTTGCGTCCATGTCTTTGTCGTAAACAAAACGTACTGTTTTGCCCTTTCTCCGGTTCTTCAGCCCTTTTTCTATTTTTTGTATCAGCGACGTGGATACATCGTTATCTATGTCCATTTCCGCATCTTTGGTCACCTTAAACACGTGCGAGGTAAAATGGTCATAACCAAAGTACGAGAAGATCGCGGGCAGGTTAAACCGGATCACATCCTCCAACAGCATGATGTGGTGTTCGCCCGGTTGCGACGGAAGTAAAGTAAACCTTCCCAGCGTTTTTGATGGGATTTCGATCAGTGCAAACTTCTTATCGTACGCCGTATCCTTTCTGCGCATCACTACGCCGAGGTATAGTGACTTTTCCCGGAGATACGGAAACTGTGGAATACTCTCGACCAGCAGCGGTATTACATTGCTTCTGACCTCTTCATCAAAATAGTTTTTTACAAATTGCTGCTGTTCGTAGTTCAGCTCGGTTTCGTTGACAAGATAGATTTTCTCACTTTTCAGTTCCTCCATAATGCCATCCCAAATACGGTGAAACTCGTTTTGTTGCTGCAGCACAGTCAGCTGGATATCATCCAGGATCTGTTGAGGATTTTTCTCGAGGTGCATGTTCTTTTTGCCGCCTAACTGCGTCATCCTGTTCAAGGTCGCTACGCGAACCCTGAAAAACTCGTCCAGGTTGTTCGAGAAAATACCCAGGAACCTGATCCTTTCCCTCAGAGGAACCTTTGGGTCATTGGCTTCCTGCAAAACCCTGGCGTTAAAACTCAGCCAGCTGATGTCACGTGCAATGATTTTTAGTTTGTTCATGAGAAGGGTTATACTTCAAATTTATAGAAGTCAGCTAAATATTATTGTTAAGTTTCGTACTGTGCAAACGCATTGCAGGGGTTGCTTGCAGCCGATAACATATTGATCTACTTCTTCTGCAGCGATAATTGACTCCCTTCAATTGTCATACCCTGTTCATTTCATGATGCTTATTTTATTCATAACGATTGATCATGAAGTTGAACAACCGAACTTCTTTGCTTTTGATATTATGGCTTGCCCGCGGCATTACGAACTACGTGAGCTTTCCGTTGAGGTGTAGTTGCTCTTTCATCGCGTCTGCTTCGAGCTTTCCCCATCCTGGTGGCGTCTGCCCAATGTCATTTAGTTAAGCAATTTTTTTGGTTACGAACGATGGAATATAGATCAGGCATCGTTGCGTCGCACTCTTGTACTTTAGATAACTCTATTCA
>JASLBT010000255.1 GCA_030146445.1 Segetibacter sp.
TACAATGCATCTGCACAAAATGCCCGCATCAAGATTGATATAGAAAGAACAATAGGACAGGTTGATAAAAACATTTACGGAAATTTTGTTGAGCATTTGGGCAGATGTGTATACGGTGGTATTTATGAAGAAGACTCGAAGCTTACCGATAAAAATGGCTTTAGAAAGGATGTGTTGGCCGCAGTTAAAGAGCTTAAGCCAACTATAGTAAGATATCCGGGCGGAAACTTTGTTTCTAACTATAACTGGATGGATGGAATAGGTCCAAAAAACGACAGGCCACCACGGTTAGAACTTGCCTGGTACACTTTAGAAAGCAATCGTTTTGGCACCAATGAATTTGTTGATTATGCCCGTACAGCTGGTTTCGAACCTTATTTCTCTGTAAACATGGGCACTGGTACTATTGAAGAAGCGCGCCGGTGGGTTGAATATTGCAACGTGAAAGAAGGTCCTTATTACGCAGAGCTTCGAAAGAAACACGGTTATCCCGAACCTCATAAGATTAAATATTGGAGCCTCGGTAATGAAATGGACGGCCCCTGGCAAATGGGTCATATGAATGCTGAAGACTATACAAAGAAAGCACGGGAAGCTGCTAAGCTCATGGTTCGTACATCACCCGATATAAAACTGATTGCTGCAGGCTCATCTAATTATCGGGAAGGCGCAGATCCAGATCATTGGAACTCCAGTATTCTCGCCGGCCTAAAGGATGTCATTGATTACATAGCGCTTCATATTTATGTAGGCAATCCCGATAGTAACTATTACAATTTTATATCGACACCATTGGTATTAGAGCAACGAACAAAAATTGTAAAAGGAATGATCGACCAGGTAATGCAAACAGCCAATAGGCCTAATAAAGACCCTATATATATTGCATGGGATGAATATAACGTTTGGTATCGTGCAAGGAGAGGAGCTTCAGCAATAGGCAGGAATGCGCTCGAAGAAAGATACAATCTTGAGGATGCACTGGTGATCTCTGGTTTTCTGAATGCTTTTATAAGGAATGCTGACGTTGTAAAAATGGCCAACATGGCTCAACTGGTAAATGTTATAGCACCTATTTTTACGAATGAAAAAGGAATGTTTAAGCAAACAATTTTTTACCCTTTGCAGTTGTTCGCAAATAATGTTTATGGTACTTCTCTCGATGTTTTTGTCGACTGCAAAACTTACAATACTGAAAAGTTTTTTCTTGGTCTAAGTGAAACGACAACTCAACAAAAAAATGTTCCCTACCTCGATGTTTCTGCAACTTATAATAATGGTGAAGTAATTATCAATGTACTCAACAGAAACAAAGATGATGCAATAACAACGGACATATTATCTCAAACAGGAACATTTACAGGAAGTTTTAAAGTTTACGAAGTAAACGGACCGCACATTAAATCTGGAAATGATTTTGGTACAGAGAATGTAAAAACTGTTGAAAAACGGGCAATAAACACTAACGGAAATAAAATAACATACTCTTTCCCTCCACATTCATTTACTATGATAAAAGGTCATTTGCAAAAGTAGAAACGGTCGCTTTTTTGCGTTGCTACCTTAAACCTGTGAGCCTTTCAGAGCATAAGCCAATCTTCTCGTTAAATTGGATTATTGACGTGAATAACAAGTTTAGGGAAAACAATGAAAAAGATATCAAATCTTTTGTCAGCTCCAGTTTTTAAAATTGCTGAAACAAATCCATAATGATGGAGAAAACAAGTAGAAGATGCCCTTGTTTGTGCCTTTGGCGATGGCAGTCCAATGGATGCAGCATGACGTGAAAAATGACGAATTTAAGCAGATCCGTGATTTTATAATGCCCTCAGGCAACCTTGAAGCTATACCTGTATTTAGCATTAGAACGTCCAAACTACCTTGGTGAGTGTAGTTGTGTGCAGGTAACCGTTTCCGGGCTACCTGGCTAACCCTGGTGAAGAATTGGATTATAAATATGCGTTGGCAAGAATTATAGAAGGAAAAGACAATCATCAGCAACATGATCTGTCAGGAAACATTGACTGGGCTGACTTGTTTGTTTATTTGCCTTGAAGGATCACACCCACTGATGGAAGCCCTGGTGACCAATGATCCAACATCCGAAGTATTTCTACTTGAAATGGATCATGCCTGCCCACACCGGACCAGTTAGCAGAACAGGCCAGGCTTACCCTTAAGGAGATAGATTTTAGTTTAGGCTTATATTAAATCAGGTGAGGTACCAGTGATACGACAATGTTGAAAAACGTTCTCTTGCTGTTTTCATTAAGATGCGTTGCTACTTACTAATAGAATGGCAAGCAGGCCACAGTCGTTAGCCAAAAACATAAAGCTGCGACTCGAAATTGCTGCTTAACAAATGAGATTTCCACATCTGAATACTAAACGAATCAGTTTGACAGGAATTCTATTTTGCTTCATAAACAAGGTTAACAGGAGTACGATCTGCAATACGGAAACTGGTGTATCCTGCCTCTTTAACAATTGTTTCCACTCGTGTTGGCCCCGCCTGAGCACCTAAACAATAATCTCCTTCTTGAGAATGAGAGTTTGGAACACAAAGAGCTGTAGACGCTGCATAATACATTCTCCCTAAGGGATGAAAATTTTCTTCCACCTTATCACTAGAAGCCGGCTCCACTAACATAACTGACTCATCGGGTGCAAGTCGGGTACGGGCATGACTAATTGCCTTCAAAGGATTACCCATATCATGAAAGCTATCCATAAAACAAACAAGATCCAGTTCGTTCTCTTCAAAGTTATCTGCGGAAGCTACCTCGAAATGAACATTGCTAAGGCCGGCTTCCTTAACCCTTTGACGTGCCACATCTATTGATCCATCATGGTAGTCGTAGCCAAAAAATTCGGAAGCGGGATATTTCTCAGCCATAATTATTGTAGAAGCGCCATGCCCGCATCCAATGTCAGCCGCCTTTCCACCTTTTTTAAGTTTTTCTTCAATTCCTGTTAGTAAAGGTATCCACCGGTTTGCAAGATTTGACTTATATCCGGTTCTAAAAAAGGCTTCTGTTCCAAAAAACAGATTATGATGATGTTCGTGCCATCCAACACCCTTGCCTTCTTTAAAATCCTTTACTATTTTTTCCTTGTCAAACCATACGCTAGACACTACGTTAAAACCTGCAGCCATAAAAGCCGGGCTATCTTCAATAGCTAAAACAGCTGCATGTTCAAGTGGCAATTCATATGTTTTTGTTTCAGGATCATAATTAATATAACCTCCAGCTGCCTGGTTATTTAGCCATTCTTGCACATACCGCTTAAACGTGCCAGTTTTCTCCGCTAACTCTGATGGGGTCATCGGTCCTTTGCCTAACATTGCTTTATAAAGTCCCAATTCATGTCCTATCAACGTCATTACTCCAGACATTGCCGCCGCCATATCTGTTATAACCTGTCCTGCAAACTGTTCAACCTGTTTTTCATCCATGGCAGAAGCCGAATCATGGTCAATAGTTTCAATCATAATGTAGGTTTTAAAGTGTGACGAAATGTTCTATTATAGAAAATGTCTTTCCAAATGTTACCCGGTGATCAAGGGTTAGCATCTACTATAACGTGAATTCATGGTTGCTCTATGAAATCGCGGATTAAAACAGTAATTTGCGGCAGTTTCTTAAAAGTAAAAAAGTCTTTAATTAAATGCAAGCCTATCGATGGCAAATAATTTAAGAATAAATCTTTCCGCAGCCTAAGGTGGGGTGAAAAACCGAACCCATGAATTTCCATTCTTGTGTTATCGAAATGACATAGAAACTTCGCCGTCACTTGAGGTCGAGAATGCTCCAATTATGTAACCTCCCTCGGAAGTTTGTTGGATGGATTGCGTGCTCAGTTCCTGTACCACCCAGGCTTTTTTGCCATTCAATATGTCCGGTGGAATTTAACTTTACAACCCAGACATCGGCCGTAGTGGTTCCTAAGTAAGAACGATTTCCCGAAACATCTTAATCGTTAGAGTAAGAAATGCCACCCAGGAGTATCCGCCGTCGACGGTCGGACGCACAGATATGTGCTTAAATGCCACTTCAGTGGTATTACATAATTGTACTCGTTTTTATCGCCTGGGTCGGAATGGCTCCAATTCCCCCTTATACAGTTGAGAATACTTAATGATACTATATTATTGTGCTTTCTTATACCATTGGGGTTTTCAACTAATTAAAGAAAATTGAAACAGTAAGATAATGTTTAGTTAACTGGTTCTTTACAATCGTTTAACACTCTGTTAATATTTTTGGTGTATAATCTTCAACTAGAAAAAAGGACATGAGCATGTTCTTTCCTACGTAGAGGCTTTCCAAACCTTACTTATTGCATTTTAAAGAATACCTCGTGGAGGTAGTGAAAATTTATTGCGTTAAATGTTCTAATCATGAAACAGATTTACTTGAGTATCAAACCAGGCATCGGTTTAATGGTGTTACTTCTGATGAACTGCATTGTCTTTGCACAGCCGATGAATGCAGTTAAGGGTGTGGTCAAAGGTCAAAAAGGCGAAGCCATACAAGGAGTTACGGTAAATGTGTTTAATCAGTCGAACGGTTTCAATGCCTCAGTTCTTACAGATGATTCAGGTGCGTTTACTTTCCCGACACTCGAACCAGGAGGAACATACACCTTCACGTTTTCTTACGTAGGCTACGATAAAAAGCAATTGCACGGCTACAAATACAAGATTGGCGATGTTATCATGTTATCCGTTGAATTATCGCAGGCGCAGGAAGCATTAGCCGAAGTGGTGGTGGTAGGATATGGAAAACAGAAGCGTGAAAATATTATTGGCTCAATTGGTCAAATTACGAGCGAACAGGTTGAAAACCGATCTATAACACAGTTGGGGCAGGCGTTAACTGGTCAAGTCCCAGGGGTAACCGTTATTCAAAGAACCGGAGCTCCCGGAAGCGGAGGAGGTACGATCAGCGTTAGAGGAGTAGGTTCTTTTGGTGCGGGTACCGATCCGCTTATTGTAGTCGACGGAATTCCGGGAGGGGCATTTAACCAGATTGATCCAAATGATGTAGAGAGCATTTCTGTATTGAAAGACGCTTCATCTGCTGCTATTTACGGGGCACGCGCCGCCAATGGCGTAATCCTGGTAACTACAAAGGCTGGTAAGGCTGGGAAAACACGGATGAGCTATCATTCTTATGTTGGTTTCCAAAGGACTACGGCTTTTCCTGACTTTGCGAATTCAGCAGAGTTCGCCGAAATGTTTAATGAAGCTACAGGTACCCAGGCATATACTCCCGCAGAAATACAAAAGTTTAGGGATGGCACCGATCCCGACAATTATGCGAATACGAACTTTATGAAGGAAATGTTTTCTAAACAAGGAATACAAACAGGTCATAATATATCCGCCAGCGGTGGAACACCAAACAGCCAGTATAATTTTTCCCTGGGATATTTGTTTCAGGATGGTTTAGTTATTAAAAACAACTATTCAAGATACAATCTACGCCTCAATTTAAAAAATGCCCTAAGTCCGAAATTTGATCTGACCACGAATGTATCCGCAATAGTTGGTACAATTAATGAGCCGGCTGCTCCTGCTCCAGCAAATGATTATAGCCTGGATGAGATCATCAGTACTGCCGTAAAATATCATCC
>JASLBT010000279.1 GCA_030146445.1 Segetibacter sp.
GGAATACGATAATCCTGTCGCTTACCTCGAGGAAACGGATGGGAAAAGCACCCAGAACGAACTCCGGCTAAATGGGAATGTGACAATTACGCCCATAAAAGATTTGCGGATAAAACTACTGGTCTCAAATGTTCAGCGGAATATTTTAAATGGGTTTTCGCAAACAAAACAACACGTGTCTACAACAAGGAGTGGACTAAATGGTTTTGCCGCCCGAAGTACCATTGCCACAAAGGATGATATGGTGGAACTTACCGCCGACTATTCCAAAACGTTGCGCGACCACAAATTCACCATACTTGGCGGTGGCAGTTCGCAAACGTTTTTCACGGAGAATTATGCGGTACAAAACTGGGATTTTCCAACAGATGTATATTCATACAACCGGCTTGAAAACGGTTATGCACTGGGCAGGGGCGAAGCAACAATGAACAGTTCCGCAAGTACCTGGACCCTCATCGGATTTTTTTCCCGGCTAAATTATTCTTACCGCGATAAATACCTCGCGATGGTTAGTGTACGGCGCGAAGCATCGTCGAAATTCGGTGAAAACCACAAGTGGGGGAACTTTCCGGCAGCGTCCATAGGTTGGAGAGTCAATAAGGAATCGTTTATGCAAAATGTGCATTTTGTCAACGATCTTAAATTCAGGGCAGGTTACGGCGTTACTGGTATTGCTCCTACTGACAACTATTTACCGCGCGCCGGTTTAAATTATGGCAATCGTGTTTTAATAAACGGGGTGTGGATCCAAACGCTCTCACCTTCCCGGAACCCCAACCCCAATCTGCGCTGGGAACGTAAAGAAGAATACAATCTGGGTTTGGATTTTACCTTGTTTAAAAACCGCATCAATGGTAGTATGGACGTTTACCGCAGATTAACCAAAGACATGTTATGGGATTACCAGGTTCCTGTTCCTCCATATGCAATCAACATTATTACAGCTAACGTGGGCAGTATACAAAACGACGGCGCAGAACTGCTGTTGAATTACAATGCCGTTCAGTCAAAGAACTTCGAATGGACCACCAGTGTGAATTTCTCCACCAATACAAATAAACTGGTATCCTTATCAAACGAACAATTCAAAACAACCGCAGACTTCTTCGACGAAGGGGCAACCGGCGCACCCATCCAGGTGTCGACCCACAGGGTGCAGATCGGCGGGCCGATCGGTAACTTTTTTGGCTATAAATCCGTCGACATTGACGACCAGGGTAAATGGATCATTGAAGACGGAACGGGAAAAAGAAAACCTATCCAGGATGCTAAACCCGAGGACCGGCAGGTGCTTGGCAATGCACTTCCCGACTTTTATGCGGGCTGGAACAACAACATCCGTTATAAGAACTGGGACTTCAACCTGCTGATGAGGGGTGCCTTTGGTTTCCAGATCCTGAACTTTCAACGCATGTTCTACGAAAACCTTAAAGTCGTTCAGTACAACATGTTGAAGTCTGCTTTCGATAACGTTTATGGCAAAGTCAGGCTAAATACCGATCTGGCGTATGTAAGTTATTACGTTGAGGATGGTGACTACTGGAAGATCGACAATGCCACACTCGGGTATACCTTCAATACAAAAAATTCGAAGTATATCAAAACTGCCCGCTTATATGCATCGGGATTAAACCTGCTTACCATTACAAAATACAAAGGCATAGATCCTGAAGTTAACATGATGGGTTTGTCGCCGGGCAATGACAACGCAAATAAGTATCCTACCACCCGTTCCTACACCGTAGGCGTAAACATTGGCTTTTAACTTCAAAAAAGATCGTTATGCAAAAGATAATTCAAACATCACGGATTGCTTTTATGGTAATCGCAGCGGGGCTGCTTTTTACCACTTGCAAAAAAAAGCTTGATGCCGAAGTGTATTCCGAAATCATTGAAAGTGATTTTATACCAACCAGCAATGATGTCAACTCGCTTGTTGGTCCGGTATATGCAAACCTTCGCCCGATGATAGCCGGCTGGCACGGCTACTTTGATCTACAGGAAGAAAGCGCCGACCATATCATCACCCCTGCCAGGCCCAGGGGATGGTACGACGGGGGCACGTATCAGCGTATGCACCGGCACTTATGGACCCCGGTACAAACCCAGCCGAATAATCTATGGAACAGGTGTTTCACCGGAATTAATACAGCCAACAGGGTTTTGAACCAGATAGAGTCGGGAAGATTGCCAATTACATCCGGCAAAGAAAAAGTGATCGCTGAACTGAAAACTGCGCGCGCCTTTTACTATTATTTACTCTGCGATAATCATGGTAATGTGCCGATCGTTACTGACTTTACCAACACCGAGTTGCCACAGCAAAGCACACGACAAGAGGTGTATGATTTCGTGGTAAAAGAGCTGCTTGAAAACATACCGGTTTTGGATCCGGCCGTAGATAAAACCACCTATGGGCGGTTTAACAGGTGGGCAGCAAAAGCAGTGTTGGCAAAGGTGTACCTGAATGCGGGTGTCTATACCGGAACGCCACAGTGGGAGAAATGTATTGAAACCTGTAACGACATAATCGCAGAAGCAACTGCTAAGGGCAGTTATGCGCTGGAGGCTAAATACCGCGACATCTTCAGAACCAATAATGAGGGCTCAAAAGAACTGGTGTTTGCAATTCCCTACGACGAAATCTTTGCTACTGAACAAAACATTCATATGAAGGCATTGGATGCTGTTATGCAGCAGGTGTACAATATGCAAAATCAGCCATGGGGTGGAAATTGCGCGGTGCCACAGTTCATCAATACGTACGATCCGGATGATCAGCGTTTGAAAGATTCATGGATTATGGGTCCGCAGTTCAGTGCAAATACCGGCAAAGAGGTAATCAATTTTGTGAACACCGTTACGAGTATCGAAAACAGCCAATACAACCATGGTTATCGCATGGGTAAATACGAAATCAAAATGGGTGTGAAGCCCGGCCTGGGCAACGACTTCCCATTGTTCCGCTATGCCGATGTACTGATGATGAAAGCTGAAAGCTTATTAAGGACGGGTAGGGCCGATGAAGCTGCTACAATAGTAACCCAGGTAAGGCAACGAAATTTCTCCAGTAATCCGGCAAAAGCAACGGTTACCGCCGCAGATCTGATGAGCGGCAGCAGCTACCAGTATGGCTATTGGGAAAACGACCAGGTCACCCAGCTGCAAGGTGGTGCCGATATTCCTTACGGCAGATTTCTCGATGAACTCGGATGGGAGTTCACCTGCGAGGCGCACCGCCGCCAGGACATCATTCGCTTTGGCGTTTTTACCACCAAGATGTGGTTTAACCACAAAACGTCGTCGCCCGAAAAAACCATCTTTCCAATTCCTTTAAACGAGGTAACAAAAAATCCTAATCTGAAACAAAACCCGGGATATTAATCAAATTCAAAATTCAAAATTTAAAATTCAAATGTGAATGCGCGATAGTGGAAAGAGATTGGTGCGTTTGGAAGTAAATTCAAAATAATAATTAGAATGCCCATAATCAAAAGGATTGATCGATTAAATGGTTCAAGGCTTAATTTGCGCTGAATAGCATTGTTGCACACAAGTGCAGCGGCTGGCTACAATGTTAAATTGAATTGATCCGGCTGGGTACAAAAGCAATTTTTTCTAAATGATATTCTACCGATCATTTCTTTAAATAATTTATCTTTCAAACTCTGCATAAACAGTGCATAATTCATCATTTATAAGTCAATGCCGTTTAGTTAAGCTTCGATGGTCATCCATTGCTGCGCAACGAAACTGCGGTACACGAGTGCGACGCAACGATGCCCGATAGAAGTACTAAGGTTGGGTCCAAAAAAACTTCTTAAGTAAACGACATTGATTATAATTAATCATTAAACATCATTAAACATTCATCATTCATCATTCATAACTCATCATTCACAATTCATCATTCATAACTCATCATTAAGTCCGTGAAAATAACTGCCGTACGAACGAAACTATACCAATGGAAAGGGCCTGTAAAAACAGCCGACACCATCTTTGCTACACCCGTAAGCCTGCTCCCGTTCCAGACCGATGCACAGGCGCCATATCGCTTTTTTAGCTGGCTGGTGGTGGAGATTGAAACCGACCAGGGACATGTTGGCCTCGGTAATGCCGGGCTTTGTCCCGACATCAGCAAACAGATCATCGATACGAAGCTAAAGCAGCTGTTGTTGAATGAAAATCCGCTCAACATCGAATACCTCTTCGAAAAAATGTTTCGTTCTACAGTTGCGTATGGCAGAAAAGGTGCGGTCCTGGCAGCGATCAGCGCAGTCGATATTGCGTTGTGGGACATCAGGGGGCTCGTCATGCAGCAACCCGTTTTTATGCTGTTGGGCGGACGAACAAAAGAACACATCAAAACCTATTACAGCCGGTTGTATACCCGCGATCTTGATAAACTTCGCGAAGAGGCAGCCTTTTTTAAATCCGAAGGTTTCGGGGGCATGAAGCTGCGTTGCGGTTACCCGCTCACGGAGGGTCGTGCGGGTATGAAGAAAAATATCGAGATGGTAAGAGTTGTTCGCGAGACCGTTGGCGACGATGTGGAGATTATGTTGGAAGCCTATATGGGTTTCAATTTCGCTTATGCGCGGCAGCTGTTAAAAGAACTGGAACCGTATAATCTTCGCTGGGTTGAAGAGCTGTTGTTGCCTGATGAAATTCACAACTTTGCCCGGCTGAAGCAAGGTACCACCATACCACTTTCAGGAGGCGAACATGAATACACACGATATGGTTTTTACGACCTGGTGCAAGCGAAGGCCCTCGATATCTTCCAGTTCGACACCAACAGGGTAGGGGGCTTTACCGAAGCCCAAAAGATCTGCACCATTGCCCATCTGAATGGGGTCGAGGTGATTCCACATGGTGGGCAAATGCATAATTTACACGTGGTAATGAGTTCGTTTGCTTCGCCAATGGCCGAGTACTTTCCACAAACAGAAATAGAGGTTGGTAATGAAATGTTCTGGTATATTTTTGATGGAGAAGCAATAGCTGAAAACGGCAACCTGCAGCTGGACGACCAAAAGCCGGGCGTTGGCTTAACGCTTAAAACAGAAAACCTCGAGCACTTCAACATCATCGAATAACCGATAAAAACAACCAGTGGAGCAAAGCATATTAAACCTTTTCAAATTACACGGACATACTGCGCTCATCGTAGGCGGTAACCGCGGACTTGGTCTTGCAATGGGCAAAGCGCTTGCCGAGGCCGGAGCCAATGTTTCAATCGCAGCAAGAGACCAGACGGCCTCAGCAGAAGCAGGTGAACTGCTGCGCTCGCAATATGGAATCGAATGCATTGAGCAATCGTGCGACGTGTCGAATGAAGACAGTGTTCGCACAGCAGTGGAAAAAACCGTTCAGGCTTTTGGCAAAATTGACATCCTCATCAATTCCGCGGGAATAAACATCAGGGGTGCAATTGAGAATCTTTCGCTCGACGAGTTTCAAAAAGTACAACAGGTGAACGTTACGGGCTCATGGCTGGCTTGCAAATATGTAGTGCCGGTGATGAAGCAAAATGGCTATGGCAGGATCATAAACGTTGGGTCGATGTTATCCGTTACGGCTATCGCGGAACGTACACCTTATGCAACGAGTAAGGGTGCCATCCTTCAACTGACCAGGTCACTCGCCATGGAACTTGCTACACAGGGCATAAATGTAAATGCGATCCTTCCCGGGCCGTTTGCAACCGACCTGAACCTGCCTTTACTGAACGATCCCGAAAAATATAAAGCATTTATCGCGAAGGTGCCGATGGGGCGCTGGGGCGACCTGCACGAGATAGGTGGTATTGCACTTTACCTGGCCAGTCCTGCTTCGAGTTTTGCAACAGGCGGATGCTTCTCCGTTGATGGGGGCTGGGTCGTGCCTTAAACGATGCCCACGACATCGGAAATTCAACTTTTCATCAGACGATAACGATTGTTCATATGAGTAAAGAACGTTTACGCATTGTACAGCTTATACATCCTTCTAAAGGCCGGCAGGTTGCTGTGGTACAGGAGCCTCACCTGCAGTTGCTCAAAGCTAAAAGTGTTTATGAGCTTGCGCTCGATGCCATTCGTGTTAACCTGCCGATTGCTGCAGTTATGGAAGATAGGCTCTCAGGCGAATTGCTGGACTACAACGAAGTTTATGATGGCACATCTCCATGGAAGTTATTGCCGTCGTTTGATCATCCTGAAGGACCTTTTGGCTGTACCGTTTCCGGTACCGGGCTTACCCATAAGAACAGTGCTTTGAACCGCCAGATGATGCATCGGTCGGCAGCCGATAAGCCCACGGACAGTATGGTGATGTACGAATGGGGATTACAGGGTGGTTCCCCCGCCAGGGGTAACATCGGCACCCAGCCGGAATGGTTTTATAAGGGAAATGGAACCTTGCTAAAAGCACACAACGAGCCGCTCGAAGTGCCGCCTTATGCAAACGATGGAGGTGAAGAACCCGAGATCGCGGGCGTGTACATCGTAGATGAAAAGGCGCAGCCATGGCGTATCGGGTTTACTACCGCCAATGAGTTCTCCGATCACGTGATGGAGAAAAAGAACTATCTCTACCTCGCCCCTTCAAAGCTTCGAAATTGTTCCATCGGGCCGGAGCTGGTCGTGGACGAAAGCTTCACATCCTTAAACGGAACAGTTCAAATCTTACGTAACAACGAGCTCATCTGGTCCGCAGCAATAAATACCGGCGAATCCAACATGGCACATAACCTGGCGAACCTGGAGCATCATCATTTCAAATATTCATGTCACCGTGTTCCATTACAGGCGCACGTACATTTTTTCGGTGCGGATGCTTTCAGCTTCGGCAGCAACGTGGTTTTGGAACAAGGCGACATTATGCAGATACACTGGAACGGTATGGGTCGGCCGCTAAGAAATCCGCTCACGATTTCAGGA
>JASLBT010000296.1 GCA_030146445.1 Segetibacter sp.
CATACCCTTCTGCCGCAAAGCATGCCATTACTGTAATTTTCATTTTTCCACATCCACGGCTGCGATGCCCGCCTTTGTTCAGGCACTTCTGCTTGAAATCGAACTACGAAAAGACTACCTCAAAGAACCGGTCTCAACAATATACTTCGGGGGAGGCACCCCTTCAATCTTACCCGCAGATGACCTCGGCCGAATTTTAATGGCGCTTGATAACCATTACCCCTTCGAACAGCCAGTTGAGATAACTCTCGAGGCCAACCCGGACGATATAACTCCGGAGAAACTTGATTTATGGAAACAGTTGGGTATAAACAGGCTAAGTATTGGCGTGCAGTCGTTTTTTGACGAGGACCTGGCCTGGATGAACCGGGCGCATAATGCCTCACAGGCGATTGATGCCCTTACACGTGCCAGGAAAGAAGGTTTTAATATCACCATCGACCTCATCTACGGCACACCGACCTTAACCGACGAGCACTGGCACACGAATGTTCAAACAGCCATATCCACAGGTGTACCACACCTTTCTTGTTATGCCCTGACAGTTGAAAAAGGCACTGCACTCGAAAAGATGATTTCCCGCCAAAAAATCGCTGATGTCGATACCGACAAGCAGGCCCGGCATTTCGAATTACTGACGAATTGGATGGGTGCTGCAGGGTACAACCAGTACGAAATCTCCAACTTTGCCCTACCTGGTTTTGAAAGCAAACACAACAGCAGTTACTGGCAGGCAAAGCCGTATGTCGGATTTGGTCCGTCAGCGCATTCTTTCAATGGCGTAAGCAGGCAGTGGAACATTGCAAATAATGCCTTATACATTCGCAGCATCCTTAATAGCGAAGTGCCCGCTGAAGTAGAATTTTTATCTGAAGCTGATCAATTGAACGAATACGTAATGACTAGTCTTCGTACCTCGGGAGGTATTAACCTACAAACGGTTGAACAGAAATGGGGAGCGGGTGAGGCCAACAGGATACTTATGGGAGCCCGTAAATACCTGGACGGTGAGCACGCCCACATCAGCGACCTTCACCTAAGACTCACGAATAAGGGAAAACTGCTTGCAGACGGTATCGCAGCGGATCTGTTTGTTTAATGCAGCCCTGCGTGCCAATACCCTGACGAATACAAGGCGGGCATACTTAAGTCACTTTCTCTATTATTGAAGTATTGTCTCTATTTTGTTAAAGCCTTCTCCGGCGGGAAGGTGTTCCCACAATATCTTATAAATGGTTTCAGCAATTGGCATTGGGGAACCGACTTGCTGGTTGATCAGGTATATACATTTGCTGGCATTGTACCCTTCCGCAACCATATTCAGCTCAAGTTGGGCGGCCTTAACCGAATAGCCTTTCCCAAGCATGTTGCCGAACGTACGATTCCGGCTAAATAAACTATAGCACGTAACCAACAAGTCGCCAAGATACACTGAGGCTGCATAATTGATCGGGTCGATAACGGCGTGGTCCGACACCAGCCTCCGCAAAAAGACAACCATTTCGTCGGCACTGTTTGCGATATAAACACTTAAGAAATTGTCTCCGTATTCAAGCCCGTGAGCAATACCGGCACCTAGTGCATATATGTTTTTCAAAACAGCAGCGTACTGAACGCCAAGAATATCGTGATTCACGACCGTGTTGAGGTAGTCGGTATTAAAGTGAGCAGCTATCTCGGACGCCGCGCCTTCATCGAGGCCCGAAAAGGTGAGGTATGAAAGCTTCTCAGCAGCAACTTCTTCAGCATGGCATGGACCCAATACGGTGAAATATCGGTCGACCGGCAAACTAAAGTTATCCAGCAGATAATCGTTGAGCAACTGGTTACAGGATGGCAGTATTCCCTTAATTGCTGAAATTATCCGTTTGCCGTTGAAAGCTTCACGCGGCAACTGTTTCAATGCAGCGTCCACGTATGCAGAAGGAATAGCAACCACCAAAACATCAGATCTCCTGATTACCTCGCTGATGTCGGCGCTTAGATTCAGCAATGAGGTGACAAAATAAGCCGAACCAAGATAGTGTGGGTTGTGCCCACGATGTTGCAAATGCCTGATGGTGTCGGCGTTTCGAACCCACCAATTTATCGAATGGTTACCATCTGTAAGGATCTTTGCCAGTGCTGTCGCCCAACTCCCACTCCCAAGAATTCCAAATTGCATACAGGTGCTTTAGTTAAGGCAAACATACAGCCTGGTGATTAAAAAGATAAGGAAGAATTGCCTTCCTATCACCTGGCTTTAAACAGTTTAGTCTTTTTTATCGTCGAACACGTTTTCCTTCGGCACTATCTTCACTTTGTCTCCTTCCTTTAAAGTTTTGCTCACTACGCTATACGGACCGGTCACTACCATGTCACCCTCTTTCAGCCCGGCAAGTACTTCAATATTGTTGATGTCCTGTATATCAGTCCGAACCTTAACCTTTTTGACGGTCATATCTTTTTGAACTACAAAAACCACCTCTTCAATTTCGTCGTCAGCACCGGTACTATTGTCATTGTTATCGTTGGAACCCTCGCGGCTTTCTTTCGAAGGCTGCTTATCACTGTTTTTATTCCTTGTAGTTACCGCATTTATGGGTACGGATAAGGCAGAAGGATGGGTCTTGGTTTGAATATCTGCACTCGCGTTCATCCCCGGTCTAAATGGAAAGGCTTTCCCTTGGCGGTTGGTCAATAAATCTGCATAACTCTCCGGCAACAGCCTGATGTGTACCTTATAATTGGTCACGTCGGTGCTGCCACCCGACTGAGAAAGCGCTGCTGAAGTGTTGCTGCTTGCTATTTTGGTAACCAGTCCTTTGAACTTCTTTTTGTTGTAAGCATCAACCTCTACTATGGCGCTATCACCAAGATGAACTTTTGGAATATCGTTTTCACCTACATCCACCCGAACCTCGATGAGGTCCATGTTTGCCACACGAAGCATTTCGGTACCCGCCATTTGCGCCGTACCAACGACTCTTTCTCCCTTTTTTACTGCAAGAAGGCTCACAATTCCGTCCATCGGGGCCACAAGTGTTGCCCGGCTCACGTCTTTGTTGGCGCGACTAAGCTGGGCCCTTGCGCTTTGTACCGACGCCTGGGTGCCGCGTATACCCGCAAGTGCGGCCTGGTATTGCGCGCGCGAGGTTTTAAATGCCTGGTCGGCTTGCTCAAATTCTGCCCGGGAAATCACCTTGTCATCCAGCAATTGTTTTTGCCTGTTGTACGTTACCTCTGCCTGGTCCATAGTTGCCTTCAGTGAGCCGAGTTGCGCAGTCGAATTCATCACCTGGGCTTCCATCTGGCTCACACCGGCAGAAGCCTGGTCGCGTTGTGTATTGTATATGTCCGCGTAAATGCGGGCGAGCACCTGCCCCTTGCGAACACTGTCGCCTTCCTCCACGTTCAACTCTACAATTTCACCACTGATGTCCGGGCTTACCTTAACCTCGATCTCGGGGTAAATCTTACCACTGGCGTTTACGGTCTCGATAATGGTCTTCTTACTTGCGCTTTCAGCCGTAATCTTAAGGCCTTCATCTTTACCAATGATCCCCGTTTTTTTAAAAGCAATAAGCACTACGATCACCAATACCAAAATACCGATGATCCACGCCAGTTTTTTGTTCATAATCTCACATTGATATTTGTCAGGAAACCAAAATGATCCCTGCCCTGGTATATTTTTTTGGACTGAGCATTAGCGATTTGGGCAGCATCGTTGTGTCACTCACTTGTACTGTCACCGCTTCATTCAACTTTAACCACGAACATGATTTTCGTTCAACGCTGGATTTCACGTCGGAATTTAGCTGCCGGCCTAAAAGTACGCAACCGGAGATCGGTTACTTATAACTTCAATCCGAGCCCTTTATAGAACTCCAGCACCTTTAGCTTAAACACAAAATCATAGCGGTTACTCACCTGTTCGATTTTCGCCCTGTAAAGGTTGCTTTGTGTAATCAGGAAGTCAAGTGTTCCTAACAAACCGATGTCGAAGCGTTTTTGTGAAAACTCCAAAGCCCTCTGCGATGTCTCTACGTTTTTCACTGAAGCATTGTATTTCTGCAAAGAGGCATACGCGGTTTGGTAGGCATTGTAAATGTTGGCTTTCAGATCCAGCTTCTGCTGCGCATCCTGCAGTTCATATTGTACAACATTAATTTTTGCCCTTTCCCATTGCGTACGTGCGGCGCCGGCATTGAAAACAGGGAAGTTCAGGCTTAAGCCGAGGCTTTGCCCAAAGTTTCGGTTTAGTTGGCTAAATAATGGAATTCCCTCGTAGCCGGTGATCCCGAATTGCGGTGCGAAAACAGGAAGCTGGCTCCCATTGATCATCACGTATGACGATGTGGCCTTGTCGGGCATGGCACCGATTACCGGGCTCTTGGCGTTCACGAAGCGGGTATTGAGCCCTGCGAACGCGGTTAACGTCGGATACATAGCCCCTCGTGCACTTGCTACCAACCTTTTAGATGCATCAATCCGTATGGCATTCATTCGCTGGGCCGGCTGGGTGGTAAGCGCGAGCCGGTAAACGGCTTCCGGCTGCAGATCAAGAATGCTCTCCACCGGTATATGCTCAACCGGCGGCGATTCAATGTCGAAAGGAGAAGCGAGGTCGATATTCAGGTAAGATTTCAAGGTGATAAAACCCTGTTCCACCAACGACTGCGCTTCAAGAAAAGCGGATGTATCCCGCGCCACCTGTGCTTCAATCTGCAGGGCGTTCAGTTCAGGTTGTGATCCTGCATCCACGAGCTTGCGGGTAATTGCTAACTGCGCCCTGGATTGGTTGAGCTGCACTTCACTGATCTTCACCTGCTCACGTCGTAACATAATTTGCAGGTAAGCATTTGCAACCAGAAGACTAATGTCGTTTTTCGCTTTATCGATCCCCAATGCATCGGCGTTGGCAAACAGTTCGTTTGCCGCAATATTATTCTTACGTACCCCCCAGTTGAAAATGGTATAACCCGATTGAACTCCCATACTGCCGGAAAAAAAATTCGCGCTTTCCAGCGTACCAGTGGTAGGATTCTCGTTTAAGCCGTGTTGGTAACTGCCTGAAAGGGAGCCGCCGAGCGTAGGCAACAGCGTTAACCTGACCTGGTTTGCCGTAAGCCTCGAAGATGCAGCCTGTGCTTCTGCCTGCTTTACGGTGATATTATTTGATATGGCATATTCCACGCACCTGCGCAGATCCCATTTCTCCTGCCCGAAAGCCGAGGTAAAAACCAAGCTAAGTATTAGGGTGAGAAGTCGGTGGATCATGATACCAAAAATAATATAAATCGTTTCTTACAACAGAATTATCGGTTAACCGGAAGAAAGAACCCTAATTTTCGGTCCTTTCTTGTGATTCTCAGCGCTTCCACCTATGCTAGTTGTCCGAATGCCTGGTGAAGGTCTCCGATGATATAATCAGGTTCTTCCAAACCTACGTACAATCTTATCATTCTATGAGCAGGATCCGATGGGTCGAATGCAGCCGCCGGCTTACCCGCACACCCGGGAATTA
>JASLBT010000355.1 GCA_030146445.1 Segetibacter sp.
GAAGGAAGAGCTTCATCTTTTGAAAAGCGTAGAAAGGCCGGCGGCATCAAAAGCCATTGCAGAGGCCCGTGAAAAGGGTGATCTTAAAGAGAATGCGGAGTATGATGCGGCGAAAGAAGCACAGGGTATGCTGGAAGCAAAAATAAAACAGCTCGAAGGCGTTATTGCTACATCAAAGATTGTTGATACCAGTACCATAGACACCAGCAAAGTATCGGTGCTTACCAAAGTTACCATCACCAATATAGCCACTAAAAAGACGGTTACCTACCAGATTGTTGGCGAAAAGGAAGCCGACCTTAAAGCCGGAAAAATCTCCGCAACATCCCCCATCGGCAAAGGCCTTATCGGAAAGCAAAAGGGCGAAATTGCCGAAGTTCAGGCCCCAAATGGTCTATTAAAATTCGAAGTGGTAGACATCACCATCTAAATACGATTGTTCCTTTTTCGGCCGGCGTTAGCCGGCCTTTTTTATGGGTTTTTATCAAGCATCTCCTGTTTAAAATCATATTATGACCATATTTTCAAGGATCATTGCCGGCCAGGTGCCCTCTTATAAGATCGCAGAAAACGACCGGTTTTTTGCTTTCCTCGATATAGCTCCCGTTAAAAAGGGACATACGCTTGTGATCCCAAAAATACAGGTAGACAAGTTGTTTGATGTACCCGACGAATATCTGGCCGACTTACTCGTATTTGCGCGGCCAATTGCAAAGTCAATTGAAAAGAATTTCAACTGCAACCGGGTGAGTATTATTACGGTGGGCCTGGAGGTGCCTCATGCACACGTACACCTTATACCCATGAACCGTACTCAGGACATGGATCTTACTGCAAAAAAGCTGTCGTTTAGTCCTGAAGAGTTTGAGCAAATCCGGCAAGCCATTGTTGCCGGCTTGTGATCATAAAGCTGCAGCGATCTGCGTCGCGAAGCAATCAGACTCGTTTCAGCAAGGCTATCTTTTTACCCGGGCCGGATTCTTAGCCAGAAATTCCTCCCATCCCTTGAGTCCTTTGGTCAATTTGCCTAAGACAGAATTCGACTGGTAATGATGGCATAAAGCGACCGCGAGGGCATCGGTGGCATCGAAGTACTGCGGCTTTTCTTCAAGCGTGAGCACCTGCTGCAGCATCTTCCAAACTTGTTCTTTGTCGGCGTTGCCATTACCTGTTATCGACTGCTTTACTTTTTTTGGCGAATACTCGGCTATCGGCAGCCCAGCCTGCATGGCAGCTGCGATAGCAACCCCTTGTGCCCTGCCGAGTTTGAGCATGCTCTGAACATTTTTACCAAAAAAAGGCGCCTCGATAGCAAACGCATTTGGGCGGTGTATCCGTATCAGGGAGGCTACCTTTTCGTGAATAAGCTGCAGTCGTTCATAGGCGTCTTTTTTGCCCGAAAGCTTCAAAACATCCATGGTCATCATAGAAGGAGTCGACGAAGCATTTATGATCGCATAACCCATTACGATCGTGCCCGGGTCAATGCCCAAGATGATGTTCACCGGCTTACTCATATACCCGTGAAAATAGTCCATCTGCATTGCATATCGCCATGCATTTTCTCACCTTCGTGTGTTTTTGTGTACGTTTGCGCAAAATTTCATTTCTGCAGAAGCGCCTGAAAATATTTCTTAATTACTTTCTTGGTCCTGTTCTTTTTATCTGGTTATCGTATTCTATATACACCCATATATCAAACCAGGAAAACTGGGAGCAATCGTGGCGTGAAATCAAGAGTTCTTTTTATGGACCTGAAGCCTGGAAAATTATACTCGTTATCATACTCATGTTCTTTAACTGGGGCCTGGAAGCTGCCAAGTGGCAGGTACTCGTACAACACATCCAGCCATTAAGTTTTTTCAGGTCGTTCAAGGCGGTACTTTCGGGTGTATCTTTTGCCCTGAATACGCCAAACCGGGTAGGAGAATATTTTGGAAGGGTGCTTTACATCAACGAGGGAAACCGGTTAAGGGCCATATCGCTTACGCTTGTCGGCAGTATCAGCCAGATGATCATTACTTTCATATTGGGATTTTTCGGGCTTCTGGTACTTCGGCACGATATACTGGACAGCACGATGCACACCACCAATGGCTTGTCCGCCTTCTGGTTCGATGCAGTTATCTATGGGGCATTTGTCATTTCATTAGGTCTGCTGCTGTTGTATTACCAGCTCAGCTGGATCATAAAGCTGATCGAAAAAATCCCCTTTGTTGCACGGTATTCTTATTTCATTCAGAAGCTGGAAGACTTTGAATGGCGGGAGCTAACGAAAGTCTTGCTTTATTCGTTGTGCAGGTATTGCATTTTTATCGTTCAATATGCACTATTGCTAAGCGTATTCGATGTCAACATAGCTTTCACGCACGTTTGGTGGCTTACTACCGTTATGTTTTTTGTAATGGCGATCGTTCCTACAATCGCACTTGCCGAATTAGGGCTGCGCGGAAAGGTCAGCATTTTGCTTTTTGGCTTATTTAGTAACAACACTTTAGGGATTGTACTGACAGCTACAGGGATTTGGTTAATTAACTTAGTGGTTCCCGCACTGGCCGGAAGTTTACTAATCCTTGGAATTAAATTATTTAGAAAAAAAAGTGAAAAAGCTAGCACTGATTTTACTGCTGTTCTCGACAACGACCCAGCTGAACGCCGGTGATGACTTTTGTGGTATTCGAAACAGGTGCTTCGAAACAGGGGAGCAGATTAACTATGTAGTATTCTATTCCGTCGTCGGGTTGTATGTAAATGCCGGGAACGTATCGTTTACAACCTACCTCGAAAGAATGAATAACAAACCTGTCTACCATGTGGTCGGGGATGGTAAGACCAATGATAAATACGACTGGATTTTCAAGGTCCGCGACCGCTACGAAAGTTACTTTGATACCGCTACACTTCAGCCTTACAAATTCATCAGGAACATCGACGAGGGTGGCTATAAAAAATATGAAAACGTCACCTTTAACCAGGTTGCGAATACGGCAATCACCACCAATGGCATATTTAAAGTTCCGAACTGCATACAGGATGTATTAAGCATTTTGTATTATGCCCGTAACATTAACTTCAACCGCTATCGCTCGGGCGATAAAATCCCGTTTAGTCTCTTTCTCGACAACGAAGTTTATAACCTTCATGTGCGTTACCTAGGCAAAGAAGTGATTAAAACCAAATACGGTAAGTTCCGCACCATCAAGTTCAAACCCCTGTTGGTAAAGGGAACAATGTTCGAGGGCGGAGAAAGAATGACGGTATGGGTAAGCGACGACGCTAACCACGTGCCCCTCCGGATCGAGAGTCCCATCACGGTAGGCTCTGTTAAAGTTGACATGATGGGGTATAGAAGCCTTCGTTATCCACTTTCTTCAATGGTCAACTTCCGTTAATCGTTACCTCTCTTTCTTTACATCAAAGCTTTTCATTACTCATGAAGCAGGTCCGTCATCACTGCTACTGCGTGGGAAAACTGTTTGTGCCCGCTATAAATCTGCTAATCTAAAAGTGTCTTTCACCCGTATCCCTTTTTCAGTTTGTTGCAATGTGCAACATTCAATTAAGGGATCGTGTTCAAAAAAAAGTATATAATCATGCATGAGGGCTTCTTCCAAAAAGAGCTTTTTTTCCTGGAGGGTAGTTAACGGAAACATGTCGTAAGCCATTACGTAAGGAATGGGAATATGGCCGGCCGATGGAACAAGGTCGGCCATGTAAACAATTGTCCGGTTTTTATAACTGATCTGTGGCAACATCATCGATGCCGTATGTCCGTCGGCAAACCGGAAACGGATGTCTTTATTTATTTCAAAAGTAGAGAGAGGTTTATCTCCGTCAACGAATTTAAGTCGTCCGCTTTCGGCTATGGGCAAAATGTTTTCCTTTAAGAAGGAAGCTTTTTCCCGGTCATTTGGTTCAGTTGCCCACTGCCAATGTTGTTGGTTACTCCAGTAAGTGGCATTGCTAAACGCAGGTACAAGTCGGTCGCCCTCACGAATAATACTTCCTCCGCAATGGTCAAAATGAAGGTGCGTTAATACTACATCGGTAATGTCGTCCCGGTTAAACCCATGGCTCGCCAGTGACCTGTCGAGCGTATCATCGCCATGTAAATAGTAGTGCGCAAAAAAGCGGGCGTCTTGTTTATCGCCCATGCCGTTATCAACCAATATCAACTGATCCCCATCTTCAATAAGCAGGCACCGAAGCGCCCAACTACACATATTGTTTTCGTCTGCCGGGTTAATCTTGTTCCAAATACTTTTTGGCACAACACCAAACATTGCTCCACCATCCAGCTTAAAAAATCCCGCATTTACCGAATATATCTTCATACGACATTGATTTAATATAGTGCCGTTATTGCGATTTTTATGGACCCGGCAGCAAATCAGTGATTGGGCATCGTTGCGCGTGCCCCAAACCTGTTCGTGGGTCGCACTCTTGTACTCAGGTACCGCTATTCAGCAATGAACACGATATCATCAAACTTGAGGCAATGACAACACTTACCCTAAACGCTCCGATCAATGAATGAGCATACCTTTCGCAACAGCCACATTTGAGTTGTGACTTTTGAGTTTGCAAACTAACTTTCTACTTCCAGCCGTTTATCACTCACCACGGGAACATATGCCAGTTGTCTTTTTTGCTTTACCAAAGCAGACAACAACCAACCAAGGCCGATAACGAAAAAGATGATCAACGAGAGCACCGAGTTTTTCATACTACCGGTGAGTTCCTCGATATAGCCAAAACTGAACATCCCAATTACAATGGCAATTTTTTCAGTCAGGTCATAATAGCTGAAATACGAGGCAGTGTCTTTGGTCTCCGGCATAAGCTTCGAGTAAGTCGACCGGCTCAACGATTGAATGCCGCCCATAACAAGGCCCACGGCAACAGCCAGCCCGTAAAAACCATATTCAACCGGCATTTGCTTCGGCGCCAGCTCGCTGGAAGCGCTTGCCAGTTCAGCATCTACCTTTGCCAGCCTGGTTTCGTAGCCCGCCGCTTTTATTTCGATCAGGTCGGCTCGTTGACTCTTTAAAACATCAATCTTTTCGTGGTACACCCTTAATGGTTCCGCCAGGTTAGCAGTTTGGTATGCAGCTACACAAATAAAAATCCAGAAAATCACCACCCCCATCAAAACCTTGATGTTGCCATGCCTGGCAGAAAGACGGCTCATGATGATCGCACCTGCGATCGCAACCAGTTGAATGATTACGACGGTAATAATCAGTTTTGTATCCTCAAGCCCCAAAAGTTTGCTTCCAAACAGGGTAGCGGCCAACATTACCGTTTGAACACCCATGCTATAAAAGAAGAAGCCACGCAGAAATCTTTTGAGTACCGGCATTGTTTTTATCTCGTCATATACCTTTTTTACTTCTTCAAAGCCGTTTTTCAGCACGTTTTTTCCCGGCGCTTTAATGCGGTCGACTTTAGGCAGACCCGCAAAAGTGATTTGAGCAAAACCTGCCCACCATAAGCCCACAATCAAAAAGGTAATTTTTATCGCGAGCAGTGGATTGTCCGTCATGGTAACCACGAGAGCAAAACCTATTATTTGCATCATTACACTGCCAACATAACCGTACGAAAAGCCCTTTGCACTTATCCTGTCCTGGTCCTGTGGCGCCGCTATTTCCGGTAAGTAGGCGTTATAGAATACTATACTCCCCACATAACCCATACAGGCCAACATAAAGCAAAGTATCCCGAACAACAAGTTTGACCCGTTGAAGAAGAAAAGCAATGTGCAGCCCAGGGAACCCATATAACAAAAGAACCGCATAAAATTTTTCTTGTTACCCCTGGTGTCGGCGATCGAAGTAAGAATGGGGTACGACAACGCAATCAGCAGGTAGGCTACAGCCAGCGTATAGTCGTACAACGATGAATTTACGAAGCTCCTGCCGAGGAAGGGGATCATGTTGCTTCCAAATTCCTTTTTTGTTACTGCTGTGAAGTAGATTGGGAAGAAAGTGGTCGTGATCACCAGGTTGTAAACCGAGTTTGCCCAGTCGTACATTGCCCAGGAATTAATAACCTTTTTTGAAGCAGTTTGCATCAGGTGGCTTTTGGGATTTTAAAGATAGGATAATGAGCAGGATTATACCAAAGTAAGCCAACTGTACTCTTCACGACGGAAAACCGGCGATTAAAGAGCGTGCGATAGATCAAGTCCTGCCTTCCGGCAAGCGCCATCAAAGCACCTGCGTTGGTAGTGAAAAGTGAAAACGACCAGGTGTGAAACGGTTAAGAGATGTAACCCGAAGAGATCAGTACCAGCAGTATCGCGCCGGCAATAATCCGGTACCATCCGAATAGCTTGAAGCCATACTTCTGAAGGTACCCGATAAAGAACTTGATAGCGAGCATGGCGACTACAAAGGCAACAAGGTTACCGATCGCCAGCATAGTAAGGTTTTGCGTATTTGAAAGTACCTCCGGATGCTCTTTATAGGTTTTGAGCAATTTATACCCGGTCGCCGCCGCCATGGTGGGCACAGCCAGAAAAAACGAAAATTCGGCCGCAAGCCTGCGGGTTAAACGCTGTTGCATTCCACCGATTATAGAGGCTGCACTACGGCTGACACCCGGAACCATAGCAATGCACTGCCATAATCCGATGACCAGCGCTTTACTATAGCTGATGTCTTTTTCGTGTTCAATTACCGGGTTCTTGAATGCGCGGTCTATAAACAACAATACAACTCCCCCAAGCAGCATCGTAATGGCTACCGTTAGGGGGCTGTCGAGTAATTCGTCTATTTTATCGGAGAGGACAAAGCCGATCGCAAGTGCAGGTATAACGGCAACAACCAGCTTCAGGTAAAACTGCCATTTTGAGAAATCAAAAAATTTCCGCCAGTAGAGTATTACCACGCTGAGTATTGCACCCAATTGTATCGCCACTGTAAAAAGTTGTACAAAAGTGTCTTCTTTTGGAAGCCTGAGCAGTCGCTCGGTGATGATCATGTGGCCCGTGGAGGAAATAGGAAGGAACTCGGTAAGTCCTTCAACTATGGCAATAATAATACTTTCAACAATGGTCATTCCGAAAGCAGTTAGGTTTGGAGGTAAAAAAAAGGCGATGAAATTTCACCGCCATAACTTAATGAAGCAATTCTTTATTGTTGCTGAACTTTTGGCTTCTTGAATATCGCATAAATTTCTATCAGAAGTCCGGCCAGGATTAAAATTGGCGCAATGGTAATTCGCCTGGTACTATAAACAAGGTTGTAATCGAACTGGTTGACGTCAGGGTTTTTTCCACCGGCCATTAATAACATGCCAATCGCAATAACGGCTGCCCCGATCCCCATCCAGATATAATTTTCTTTGTAAAACAAAGGGGTTCGTAGATGTTGTTTTGCCAGCGGTTCCTTCACCTGGGCTGTTCTGGGAACGACCACTTTTTTCTCAACCATTTTCTAATTTTAAGAGGTGCAATATTATATATAATTCCGGTGCTTTCCGTTTTGAAGCAGCTCAACGGGCTAATAAAGGTCGTCCAGGCTCATTTTAAGGTACTTGATTACACTCCGGTTGGTACTGAACAGCGAGATGCCTACACCGGTAAGTATCATTCCGCCAAAAAGGATTATGGTCAGCCTGGTATCCCGAATGGTACCCAACTGCGGAAATTGCCCCTCAGCCCATTGTATCAGGATAAAAAGCAGCAGGATGGCTATTCCGGCGCTGATCAGCCCGTTGATTACCGCCCTGATATTCATCGGCCGTGAAATAAAACCCCGGGTGGCACCAACCATCTGCATGGTTTTGATCAAAAAACGATTGCTAAACATTGCAAGGCGAATGGTATTATCGATACTCACAATAACGATGGCAATTAGTATTACCGCAACTACAAGAAAGATGAGTCCGAGTCTTGATGCCCTTTCGTTAAGGTTGTTCACCAGCATTTTGGGATACTGTAGTTCGTCTATGTTACTGCCATATACGGCCATGATACTCGTCATGATCTTATCCAGGCTGTCTTTGTTCACATAGTCGGCTTTGGCATAGAAGTCTATGCTCTCCGGCAGAGGATTATAATCAAGTATCTTAGCCCAGTCATCGCTGCTTCCATCTTTGCTCCAGATGTTTTTGGCGGCGTCCTTATTAATGTACTCAACGTTCTTCGCGTATGGCTGCGCCGCCAGGTATTGTTGAATAAGATTAATGGTGTCTTTGTTCTGTGTCTTCAGGTAAGCGCTGATGCGGATGTCCTCTTTGAACGAGTTCCCCATTGACTTGAAGTTAAGAAAGATCCAACCAAGAATACCCATGATGAACAGCACCAGGGCGACCCCTACGATACTGTATATGTAACTGGGTTTGCTGCGTTTGCTGGATGCTTTTCCGAATTGCGCCATGCTGAATAGGGTTTTTAGAATGGGTGCAAATGTAGCGTTTTGGGGCCTAAAACCTTACATTTGCAACACTCTTAACGATTGTTTGAAAAACTAAATTATCTAATTGCTGCTGCTATCGGGTTAAAGATTTGTTAGTGTTTTCACATCTTTTTGGTGCATCAGGCAACACCTGTAACCTCGATCATGATTGAGCAATGTTTATTGTGGCATTGCAGGAAGGTAGCGGCTACGATTACACGGGTATCACGCCAACAAGATTATCTGCACTGAGATCGGGATCGCCAGAAAATTCATCATCTACGATTAAGCACGCAGATTGGTTGATACATAAAGAACCGAAAACTATGGAATACGATTTCAGGCATATAGAAAAAAAATGGCAACAATACTGGAGAGACTCGGGCGCTTATACGGTGAGCAACGAAAGCGAAAGGCCGAAGTTTTATGTATTGGATATGTTTCCGTATCCCAGCGGCGCTGGTCTGCATGTTGGTCATCCGCTTGGGTATATCGCCAGCGACATCTACAGTCGCTTTAAAAGGCTAAATGGTTACAATGTGCTGCACCCGATGGGTTTTGACAGCTTTGGTTTACCTGCAGAGCAATATGCCATCGAAACTGGCCAACATCCGGCCGTGACCACCGAAAAAAACATTCAGCGCTACCACGAGCAACTTGACAACATAGGATTTTGCTACGACTGGAGCCGGGAAGTGCGAACCAGTGATCCCGGATATTACAAGTGGACCCAATATATATTTCTACAGCTTTTCAATAGTTGGTACAACCGGGAAACCGACCGAACCGAAAACATCCAATCCCTTGTTCAGCTTTTTGAAGCCGAAGGAAGCCATTCTGTAGTTCGGGGAACCCGTGATCAGGTATTTACAGCAGAAGAATGGAAGTCATACCACGAAGTGGAACAACAGGACATCCTCATGCAATACCGGGTAGCTTACTCCGCTTTTGGAGAAGTGAACTGGTGCGAGGCGCTTGGTACGGTACTCGCAAACGATGAGGTGGTAAATGGGGTAAGCGAGAGAGGTGGTTACCCGGTGGTTAAGAAGAAAATGCGCCAATGGTACCTGCGAATTACTGAATATGCAGATCGTTTGTTGCAAGGTCTTGAGCGCGTCGACTACAGTGATGCCATGAAGGAAATGCAGCGCAACTGGATCGGCAAAAGCCAGGGCGCCGAGATTGACTTTATAATCAAAAGTGAAACAGAAGGCGACCCGGTGTTCATTAAAGTTTACACTACCCGCCCCGACACTATATTCGGCGTCGATTTTATGGTGATTGCCCCCGAACACGAGTTGGTAAAGTCCATCACCAGTCCTGCGCAAAAACAGGAAATTGAAAAATACCTGGGCTACGTTAAGAGCCGTAGTGAACGCGAACGGATGGCCGAGGTAAAACAAATCAGCGGGGCATTTACCGGGGCTTATGTTTCGAACCCGTTCGATGGTCGCGCTATCCCTGTTTGGATAAGTGAATACGTACTTGCAGGTTATGGCACCGGAGCTATCATGGCGGTACCCTGTGGTGACCAGCGCGACTTTAATTTCGCCAGGCACTTCAATATTCCCATCACCAACATCATCGGGGATTTCTTCAACTGCGTCGAAGCCAATCCAACGAAAGATGCGGTATTGCAAAATTCAGGTTTCCTCGACGGAATGGTGATGCGCGATGCAATAGGCACCGTGATTAACAAACTGGAGGAACAAGGCATAGGCAAACGGCAGATCAATTACCGCATGCGTGATGCCGGGTTTAGCCGCCAGCGCTATTGGGGCGAGCCTTTTCCAATCGTTTACAAAGGGGGAGTAGCATACGCGCTCGATGAAAGGGAGCTTCCCCTGGAATTGCCATACCTTGATACGTATGGTCCTGGCCCGGAGGGGGAAGGTCCGTTGGCCAATGTACTCGACTGGGAAATTGCGCCGGGTGGTGGACGTCGCGAAACGAACACTATGCCGGGTTACGCAGGTTCATCGTGGTACTTTCTTCGTTATATGGATCCGCACAATCAAACGGAGCTGGTTGATCGTAAGGTGGCCGATTACTGGGGCCAGGTTGACCTTTATATTGGTGGAACCGAACACGCGGTCGGCCACCTGTTATACAGCCGGATGTGGACAAAAGCATTATACGACCTTGGTTTCATAGGTTTTGATGAACCCTATAAAAAGCTAGTGAACCAGGGCATGATACAGGGAAGTTCAAGGCTATTGTACCGGCTTGGCTTTAGGCATAAGGCAGCCGGGACCGATCACGACCTTCAGTCAAAACAGGGGTCGGGCAGCCCAGTCATCTACGTGTCGCAGTCGCACTATAAAGCTTTACTCAACATAAAAGAAAGGACTGATGAAGTCCTGGAATACCTAAAGCGTTTTAGCCTCGACCTGCCTGCCGATGCGTCAGATATGACCATCGACCTGAACCAGATACATGTTGACGTAGCACTGGTCGACGGGGTTGAACTGGATATAGCCGCCTTCAGGCAATCGAAACCTGAATATGATGCAGCAATATTAATTTTGGAGGCAGGGCAGGTACTCTCTCCGGGGAAAAGCCTGGCAGAAGTTGCCGACAAATACATTTGTGGCGCCGAGACAGAAAAAATGTCGAAGTCGAAATACAATGTGGTTAACCCCGACGAGATTGTGAACAGGTATGGAGCGGATACCTTTCGCATGTACGAGATGTTCCTTGGACCCGTAGAACAAAGCAAGCCATGGGACACTAAAGGCATTGAGGGCGTACATCGTTTCTTACGTAAGTTCTGGAAGTTGTTTATCGATGAGCAAAAAGGACTCATTCTAACTAACGATGCAGCCACTCCCGCCGAATTGAAGGTGCTTCACAAAACCATAAAAAAGATTTCCGACGATACCGAGCGGTTTAGCTTCAACACCGCAGTTAGTGCTTTTATGGTTTGCGTAAATGAACTAAACGATCTCCGTTGCCATAAAATTTCAGTGCTCGAGCCGTTGCTGATCCTGCTGACCCCTTATGCGCCGCACATCAGCGAAGAACTATATTATGCTTTAAATGCCTTCCGCGGAATCGGTGATCAACGTTCGGTATTGGACGCTGCCTTTCCCAGGGTTGAGGAAAAGTACCTGGTTGAAAGCAGCAAGGAATACCCCGTCAGCATCAACGGAAAGGTTCGCACCAACCTCGTTCTTTCGCTCGAAGCATCTCAGCAGGAAGTGGAGGAATTGGTCACGGGGAACGAGGTTATTCAGAAGTGGCTTGAGGGCCGCGCACCTAAGAAGGTGATCTACGTAAAAAATAAGATGATCAATGTCGTGATTTAAGATTGGCAATTTGGCAATGCCAGGTCGCCTGATCGTGGCGTCAGCGCTGTTAAACAGCCAGCTGCAGCAAAATGTACGGGCGCTAATTGCGGGTATGCCCGGAGTTCAGCATAGGGCGGCTACGACGCCGACCGCGTGAATGCTGGCAAACTTATCATATTCAAGTACGAACAATGACGAGCTCACGGTTACAAGAAATATTATCCGCTCACAGTAATGCTTTTGGCCGGATTGTACCCTTTGAGCCCCTTGACGACAAGTTGTTATTGCTCGACTTTACCTTGAACAATAAAAGGCTGACCAACGAATTGCTGGAAAACAACGACTTGTTTAGTGCCTATATTGAACAACTGTTGTTTGGGGGAGGCTATAGATATGGTATCGGTGGCTATAACGAACATCGTACGGTCTATAGCAGGAGCAGGGTGTTCGACGATGAGCAGGAGCCTCGGCGATTACACCTTGGCGTCGACATTTGGGGACCTGTCGATACCCCCGTGTTTGCACCATTAGATGGTATAGTGCATAGTTTTGCGTTCAATGATCGGGCTGGTGACTACGGCGCAACAATTATTTTGAAACATCAACTTGCAGACGTTTCGTTTCACACTTTATACGGGCACCTTGCGCTGAGGGATATTGCCGGCTTATGCCAGGGCCAGTCGATCCGCAAAGGGAGCGAATTTGCTCATTTCGGCAATGCCGCCGAAAATGGTCTTTGGCCACCACACCTGCACTTTCAGCTGGTCGAACATATGAACAATTACCATGGTGATTATCCTGGTGTTTGCCGGATATCAGAACGGAAGCAATATTTGTCGAATTCACCAGACCCGGAGGTAATGCTTGGTATGATGAAGTTGGCAAGGGCGATAAACTAATCGGGTGCCTGGCGCCGCTTACAAATGTGCTGCAAGCAGCTCCGTAATTTCCTTTTGGGTGGAAACGGTGTCGTCTTTTGCGTACCAAAGGTGTAGCTGTGCCTTCATTTCCTCAAACGGTTGTTCTTCCGCAACCCAGTTGTTCATCAGTTCCTGTAAAGCTGCGGGCCTGGGGCCCCAGTTGAACAGTTCTTCCATGTTAAATGAATTGGCAACAATAAGCTTTGGTATACTGCGGCTTTTACCATGGGTAAGGTAAAGGTCCATGAGTTCCAGATTTTGATCTCTAAGGAAGAGCTTTAGTTCAATCTTGTCGGTGTGCCGGGTAAATGCATTCAGGATGGGAACGATCTGCGCCGCGTCGCCACACCAACTTTCGGTGAGCACCATCCAGGTTTGCGGCAATTCTATTTTCTTCAGAACACTAAATGTTTCCGGTAAGAGCTTAACAGAATTGTCGAGGCGGTGCATGCGGTGACCATGCAGGCGGGCATATTGCGTTAAGTCGTCAGACTGCTGAACCCCGGTGACCTTACCTTCGTTTACCAGGTTGTCCGACAACCTTCTGTATTCCGAATAGCTCATGCCATTGGCAACTAGCTTGTGGTTGATGATGTTTCTCATAGTATCGAATTAATTATCCCAAATAACACGTACAGGTTAGATACCTCAGATGTACGAGTCACAGGTTTTAAATCCGGGATACACATCCTGAATCTCAGAATGATACTCGTGGATTTTGATGTTCCGGACCTTTATTTTTCCCCCAAACGATCAGTGTATTCTCATCGGCAATGATGCTCTCGTTTATCCGTACGCAAATATCAGTTTAACAGTTGTTTTTCATTCAGTTATTGTATGCCATTCTTTGTTCGCTGCAACAATTGCAAAGAACATAGCCACGCTGCCACTGTTGCAGTAGCATGTCTAAAACTCATTTGCAGCACAAAATATTGCCGCACGGCCTGCCAGGTACGTATTCTTCATTTAACCAAATGTATCGTCTTAAGCCGAAGTAGCCCAATCTGATACGCATTTTTACATCGGAACCGGGACAACATCAGGTTATACCCATTGTGGTGCAGCAACCAGCACACGGTTCTTTTTACCCGTTTTTACCGGTAAAGAAAATATCAGTAAGTGCAGCGTTGAAGCGGGGACAGTGCTGGCTCAATTGTTTAATTTTACTTATGGCCAATCCCAACCTGAACAATTTGAAAGCCGGGCCGGATACCGGTGAGGCTGAGTTTGAAAACAACATTCGTCCGAAAGAAATTGAAGAGTTCGCGGGGCAACCGCAGCTGATAGAAAACCTGCGGATTTTTATCCAGGCTGCTAAACAGCGCGGAGAGGCGCTCGACCACGTATTGTTTCACGGGCCACCCGGCCTTGGAAAAACCACACTAAGCCGGATTGTAGCAAATGAACTGGGGGTGAAAATCAAAGAAACCTCAGGTCCTGTGATTGAAAAACCCGGCGACCTTGCAGGTCTGTTAACCAATCTCGAGACCAATGACGTCTTGTTCATAGATGAGATCCACCGTTTAAGCACAGTGGTAGAAGAGTACTTGTACGCCGCCATGGAAGACTTCAGGATCGACATTATGATCGATACCGGGCCAAATGCCAGGAGCATACAACTTACACTAAACCCATTTACGTTGGTTGGCGCCACAACGCGAAGCGGCCTTTTGACGGCACCGTTGTTATCGAGATTCGGGATAAAATCACGCCTTGAGTACTATAATGCAGATGTGCTGAAAGGCATCGTCGAAAGAAGTGCCACTATTCTTAACACACCGATCACCAGTGAAGCGGCATACGAAATAGCAAGGAGGAGCCGTGGCACTCCGCGGATAGCAAACGGGCTGTTGCGCAGGGTGCGCGATTTTGCCCAGGTGTTAAGCAATGGCAAGGTTGAACTTGCAATTGCCCAGCACGCCTTAAAGGCTCTAAACGTTGATGAACATGGGCTCGACGAAATGGACAACCGGATTTTATTAGCCATAATACAGAAGTTTAAAGGCGGGCCGGTTGGATTAACGACCATTGCAACAGCTGTAGGAGAGGAGCCGGGAACGCTGGAGGAAGTTTACGAACCGTTCCTTATCCAGGAGGGCTTTTTACAGCGTACCCCTCGGGGCCGGGAAGTAACCATAAAGGCATATGAACACCTTGGCAAAAAGGTTGATGCTAAACCCGGAAGTTTGTTGTTCTGAAAGATGAACATCTGACCAGGCTAAGTAAATATAAAAAAAAGAACCATGCGGAATTCACATGGTTCTTTTTGATTCAGGATTTATAGGGTCTAAGCTTCGGCAGGTGCAACAGGTGCGACCAACCGGAAACCATTACCATGGATATTTACGATTTCGATATCCGGATCGTCTTTGAGATATTTCCGGAGTTTGGCAATGTATACGTCCATACTTCTGCCATTGAAGTAAGTGTCGCTGCCCCAGATTTTCTTTAACGCCTGTTCGCGTGGCAACAAATCATTTTTGTGCTCAGCAAGCATTTTAAGTAACTCATTTTCCTTTGGCGACAAAGTATTGGTGACGGTACCACGAGTTAGCTGGCGAAGCTTTGGATTGAAGTGGTAGCTACCCAGATCGAACTGGATGTTCTCATTAATTTTGTTCTCCTCTTCATTTCTTTTAAGTATCACCTTTATCTTGAGCAACAGAACTTCGCTATCGAAAGGTTTGGTTATATAGTCGTCGGCTCCCAGCTTATATCCCTGGATAATATCATCCTTCATTGTTTTCGCACTCAGGAAAAATAATGGAATATCCGGATCTACATCCCTGATCTCTTCGGCAAGCGTAAAACCATCCATGTTTGGCATCATTACGTCGAGCAGGCAAATATCAAATTTCTCGCGCTGAAAAGCGGCGAGTCCCAAACGGCCATCCCGCTCCAATACAACGTCATAATCATTCAGCTCGAGGTAATTCTTTAATACCATTCCCAGGTTCGTATCGTCTTCGCAAAGGAGGATTTTGTATTTTCTTGATTCCATGATTTTATTTTTGAATAGTTACGTATTAAAGGTAGAACAACGCACCGAAGCTATACAAGTTGCCCGTAAATATTTGTTAATACACTATTTACGCGGCATCAGGCATTTAGTGCATTAATAACTTTTATAAACAGCATGCCAACATCGTAATTTTGTTTTTGGCTAAAACATAAAGCATGGTACTAACGAACGATAACAAACTAAAGAAGGTAGTGGTGATTGGTGACCGGGTACTTATCCGGCTAACAAAGCCGGAGGATCGTACCGAGAGTGGTTTGTTTCTACCTCCTGGTGTGCAGGAGAAAGAAAAGGTTCAGCAAGGATACGTGATCAAGACAGGACCAGGCTACGCCATTCCGATGCCGGTTGAAAATGAACCCTGGAAATCGGAAGAGGAGCAAGTGAAATATATACCGTTACAGGTCAGGGAAGGCGACCTGGCAATTTTTCTCCTGAATGGCGCAACCGAGGTGATGTACCAGGGCGACAAATATTATATTGTACCGCAGGGAGCAATACTCATGCTCGAGCGCGAGGAAGACTTATAGTGCCGGCTGCACTGATCTTCGCCTACCCCATAATGACAACAGGGGTTCTTTTGTTCCCAGCGAATGTAACCAGATGGGCTTTGGTCGCCCGCCCGGATGAACCCGGTTCGGACGGGGGCGACACTTCGTTCATAGGCACGACCCTTTGCAGCTTAGGTGTAAATACCACTTTACTACTTAAAGGTTTCTGGAAAAATGTAAGGAATAAGTACAATGCTTACGCCTATGATAATCCATATGACGGGAATGAGGTAGCCATTTACAAAGTCGTGCACCAGGAACCGGCTTGCATCATCGGGGTGAACCAGAAGCGTAAGTTTAGCCCCGTCTTTATATATGGGGCGCCCGGGATTATCTTCCCCGCAGATCATTTGTTTTGTCTCACCCGACTTATCTGTGAACTCGACAATGGGCGCATAAAAGTATTTTGGGCCCATCAAAGGATCTTCCACTGTCTTTATATCGTTGCCAACGATGGTTGCTGAAACTTTGTAGTAATTTCTCACCTTACGTACGTATGTATAAAGCCGGTAAAAGCTAAGACCTAAAATCAGAGCAGCAAGAAACCATAGCATAGTGGATGTATTAATTTCAATGCGGTTGGCTGCATTGCTGAATAAAGTTAAAGCGTACAAGAGTGCGACGCAAGTAAAGCATAACCAGTGATATTCCGCCGGGTCCATAAAATTATCACAAGTACTATGTTTGCGTTCAAATCGTAACTTCCTCAAAATTTCTGATGATGCCAGACAAACAAACGTTTGCAGCAGCTATAACCGCCGGCTATACCTTCAAGGGTGAAAGTGTAAAACTCGGCGGGGCGATATTGAACGGAGAAGTTGTGCCAGGCGCAGATGTTTTCCTGCCTTTAAAAACAATGAACCGTCATGGGCTCATTGCCGGCGCGACCGGCACAGGCAAAACGAAAACGCTGCAGTTGATGAGCGAAGCCTTGAGCGACGCAAGTGTTCCCACCTTGCTGCTCGACATAAAAGGTGACCTGAGTGGTATTGCCATGCCCGGGAGCTCTAATGAAAAAATTGTAGAGAGGAGCAATACGTTAAAAATCCCATACTCGCCAACCGGCTACCCGGTTGAACTTATGACGCTGACGAATACCGGTGGCGTAAAGCTTAAGGCGACGGTAACGGAATTTGGGCCGGTGCTACTTACGAAGATCCTGGGTTTAAACGACACCCAGGGCGGTCTTGTTGCTGTAATCTTTAAGTATTGCGACGATCATAAACTACCACTGCTCGACCTGAAAGATTTCATAAAGGTGCTGCAATATATCGGTGCCGAAGGCAAAGCAGATCTTGAAAAAAGCTACGGAAAAATTTCGACCACCAGCACAGGAACAATATTGCGCAAGGTGGTAGAACTGCAACAACAGGGTGCCGATATCTTTTTTGGTGAACGAAGTTTTGAGGTGGAGGACCTGATGCGCATAAGCGATGATGGGCGGGGTATGATCAACGTGTTAAGGGTAACTGATCTGCAGGATAAGCCAAAGCTGTTTTCGACGTTTATGCTTCAACTGCTTGCCGAGCTTTATGCCATATCGCCCGAAGAAGGCGACCTCGACAAACCGAAATTGGTGATGTTTATCGACGAAGCCCACCTGATCTTCCAGGAAGCAAGCGATGCCCTGATGCAACAGATTGAAACGGTCGTAAAGCTTATACGCTCAAAAGGTATCGGGATATTTTTCGTTACGCAAAATCCTATGGATGTGCCTGCGGGCGTACTTGGTCAGTTGGGCATGAAAGTTCAACACGCGCTCAGGGCGTTTACCGCAGTGGACCGGAAAGTAATTAAACAAACCGCCGAGAACTACCCGGAAACCGAGTTCTACAAAACCGACGACCTGATAACAGGATTGGGTATAGGAGAGGCACTTGTGACCCTGCTAAATGAAAAGGGCATACCAACACCGCTTGCGCACGTGATGCTCCGGCCACCCCGCAGCAGAATGGACGTCTTGAGCGCCGAAGAAATAGAAAGCATTACCCGCAAGAGCAAACTTGCGGCTAAATACAACCAGCCAATTGATAGTGAAAGCGCCTACGAAATATTGAACGCAAAATTGGAAGAAGCAGCATCGAAAACAACACGCGAGCGCGAGGTAATTGAAGAAGCAAAAGCGGGTAGAAAAGCAGCAAAAGAAGAACCGGGATTTTTCGACAACCCGATGGTAAAAAGCGTTGGCAAAACTGCGGCGAATATCATCACGCGGAGCCTTTTGGGTGCACTCGGGCTTGGCGGACGGACAAGTCGCAAAAAAAGCTGGTTCTAAGCTATATTATCCTTTAAAAACATAAAGTTGCCGTAAGGCTATTGCTGCGTAGGCGGAAGTTGTTTGGCAATTATGAGTTCACCCGGCTTACCATACCCGGGTTGTTCATGACAATAATCTTCTCTGCCTGCAGGTAGTCCAAAACTTTCCAGAGCTTTTCCCTTTTTATGCCCGTGAGCTTGTCGATCAGCGTCTTTACTTCCATTCCGGCGCTCGGAATGGTTTCCAAAATTTTTGTGCGGATCAACAGGAAGTCTTCCCTGGAAAGATGCAGGTTTTTTAAATGAAGGCAATTGTCGCAGACTCCGCATCGGCCAGGTGCCATATCGCCGAAGTACCCGCCAATGAAGCTGCTCCGGCAACCCGGTTGTAAGTTAACATAGGCAAGCATAGCGTCTATTCGCTGTTTGAACTGCAATTTTCTTTCGAGGTAAGCCCCCTTGTTGAAACTAAGGTAAGCTGCCGGAGCCCTGTTTTGGTTGAAGTATACCTGCGGTGTTTCCCTTTGCGGGTAGTACTTTAGAATGCCAAAACCTTCCATGGACGAGAGATTTGAACGAAGAATTCCGGGGCTCATCTTTGTAACCCTGCAGAGCAGGGACTCATTTACCGAAACCACGTTGTCGAAGACGCCCTGGTAAGTACGCAGCAACATCTTGATGAATTCCTGGTGTTCAGGATGAGCGTGTTGAAATTGATCAAGAGACTCCTTATCGCAGGTAAAGCCAAGTTTACCGGGTAAAAATACCTGTTCATTAAAAGTCAGGTGACCGTCTTGTTCAAGTGCTTTTAAAGCTGCCATTACCAGGAAGATGTCAAGATCAAATTGCCGCACAAAATCGTTGATGTTAAAGTCAAAATACATGCCTTCGCCTGAGCCAACCGGAAGCTGAAGAAAGTTAGCGAGCGCCTGGTATATTTTCCTGATTTCATCAACTCCCGGGTAACGGACCTCAGGTAAGTGTTCAAGTTCGGCTAATTCTCTGGCGCGGTACAACAATACGGCAAAGGAACGATTGCCATCCCTTCCTGCACGTCCCGCCTCCTGGTAATAACTTTCGAGGCTATCCGGTACATCCATATGTATCACGGTTCTTACGTCGGGTTTGTCGATACCCATTCCAAATGCATTGGTACAAACCATTACGGTGGTCTGGTTTCTGATCCAGCTTTCCTGCTTTTCGTTACGAACTTCCTGCAACAAGCCGGCGTGGTAATAATCGGCTGAAATATTGTTGCGTGTGAGCTCCTCCGCTATTTCCTTGCAGCGTTTACGTTTATTGCAGTAGACAATTGCTGAACCCGGAACTTTCCGTAGTACGTCGAGCAGTTTATTGAGTTTGCTATCGGCATTGAATGCGCTGTAAGAAAGGTTTGGCCGCAGAAAAGATTGCCTGAATACCGATGTGTTTGTGAACTTCAGTTTGGAACAGATGTCGTCTTGTACAGCCGCTGTGGCAGAAGCCGTTAACGCGAGAACGGGTATCTTTCCCAACTCTTCTCTCAACTGAACTATCCTTAAATACGCAGGGCGGAAATCGTAGCCCCATTGCGAAATACAATGCGCCTCATCTACTGCAACCAGGTTGATCTTCAACTTTGGAAGAAAGGCTTTGAACAGATTCGTCTCGAGCCGTTCCGGCGATAAGTAAAGAAATTTGAAGTCGCCAAAGGCGGCATTCTGAAAGGCCTCTTCCACGTCGTAAAAAGTCATTCCGCTGTGAATGGACAGAGCCGGAATGTTTCTCCGTTTTAGTTGCTCCACCTGGTCCTTCATAAGGGCAATCAGCGGGCTGATGACCAGGCACAATCCATCCTGCATAAGTGCGGGGATCTGAAAACAAATCGATTTGCCACCCCCTGTAGGCAATAGCGCAAGCGTGTCGTTGCCGGCCAACACCGAAGTGATTATTTCTTCCTGGATGGGCCTGAAAGCAGTATGACCCCAATGATGTTTAAGCAGTTCCAGCGGGGCGGGCACAAGGATAGTTTATGGTTAAGGTATTCAGGTAATGGTACCTGGCAAAAAAGCTTTCCTGCAACCGGATCATTGCTCTGGATAACATGTTGGTCGGATTACCGGCGAAACAATTTGAACCGGGATTAGTCGAGTTTTTTCCAGTTTAGCCATAAGGAGTTCCCCGCCAGCACCAGGTCACTCAGACCCATCACCAGCGCACCCCCGGTAGGTGTAAGCAGACCCACTGCTGCAATCGGGATAGCGATGATGTTGTACAGGAATGCCCAGAAAAGATTACTCTTTACCGTGCCATACGTATGTTTCCCGAGCTGCATGGCCATAGGTAATTTTTTCAAGCCGTTGTTCATCAACACAACGGATGCACTTTGAATGGCGAGTTGCGAAGCCGCACTAAGCGAAACACTGATGGATGCTCTTGCCAACGCCGGTGCATCGTTTATACCATCACCCACCATAACCGTGGGGGCGGCTGAGCTTAATTGTTCGATCTTCTCCAGCTTCTGTTGCGGAGTTTGGCCGGCGAATACTTCATCGATGTTCAACTGTTCTGCCACAAGCCTGCACTTCTCTTCCGTATCTCCACTTAACAAGATCGTTTTTATCTGGTGCTTGCGGCAAAACGCCATTACCTCTGCCGCTTCCGGTCTTATTTCGTCCGCTATGTCGAGCCAGCCAATCACCGCGCCGTTTTTAATTACATACAAGGGGTGGTCATTGCCTGTAATCGACGGATGGATTTTGTCTGACCCGATCAGGAATATGTTGCCTTCCTTATCCTGTCCCTGCATCCCCAGCCCACGGAGTTCTTCGATTTTCTTCCATTTTATCGGAGCAGTAGTTTTCCACTGGCTCGAGATGCTTTTAGCAATGGGGTGATTGGAAAACTTTTCAAGTGAGTAAACCAGCCTGCGAAAAGTTTCATCATCCCCTTCGAAGTACTTATGAGCAGACACCTTGAACTGCCCGGTGGTAAGGGTACCGGTCTTATCAAAAACCATCTGCTTAACCGTTCTGAAGAGTTCCATACTCTTCGAGTCGGTATAAAGAATGCCATGTCTTGCTGCACGCCCAAGGCCCACGGCTATTGCCGCCGGGGTAGCCAGGCCCATTGCACAAGGGCAGGCAATCACCAGCACCGCAATGGAGCGCATCAGGCTTTCCTGGAAAGAATGGTTTGCCAGGAAGTAATTACCCGCGACGGTTAAAACCGCGATAGCAAGGACCACTGGTACGAATATTCCGCTGATCTTATCAGCAAGTTGCTGAACGGGTGGCTTATGACCCTGCGCCTTCTTCATCATGTCGAC
>JASLBT010000367.1 GCA_030146445.1 Segetibacter sp.
GATACCAAAGTGTTTGGCGTCAGATGGCCATGGCACACTCACTTTGAGGAAGTGAACCTGCGTTTTTATGTAAAATACTTCGATGGACAAACCTGGAAACGCGGAGTTGTTTTCATCTCGGAAATTGTACCGAGCCCCATCATCGCCATCATGGCCAGGCGGCTGTACCATGAACCTTACCGGGCAATGCTTATGAAGCATACCGTTGCACTGCACGACGATGAGCTAAGGCTTGATTATGCCTGGAAATCCAGGAACAACTGGAACACGCTTGAAGTCAGGGCTTCAGCGTCGCTTCAGCCGATTATAGCCGAAAGCGAAGAGGAGTTCATTTTTGAGCACTATTGGGGATACAATCGTTACGACGCGGATACAACCGTCGAGTACGGGGTGGAGCACGATGTGTGGCAGGTGCACAAGATCACCGACTCGAAGGTAAACTGCGACTTCGCAGGTTTGTACGGCGGGCAGTTTCAACAGTTGGCATCTGCGAAACCTTCGTCGGTGTTAATGGCTAAGGGTTCGCCGGTAATCATTCAAAAGCCAACCTTTTTGCGTTGACAAAGTATTACTGCTCTAAAACGCTTTTTATTATGGAACGGTCAGTTGGCTTTCATAGCATCATCGTTGCCACGTCCGCCCGGCTGACCATTCGGACGGGCTCGGTTCATCGTGGTTGCCAATGGCATCGCCTAACCAGATCCGGCACTAAAGCCTGCCGGCAAGCTTAGGGGTTCTGTCCCGGGTCATAACAGTTTTAATCCGGTTTTTCTAAAGAGCCCAACCCGTAATGAAACCCGCTTTTCCTCCATTTGCGGCTAACCTTTATCTTCGTAAGATGAATGATAAAAGATGGACCTGGTTCCCATTTTTCCTTTTTCTTATTTGTAATCAATATTTGTTAAAGGCACAGATCCCGGTTGTTAGCAACAGCGCCGACATTTACCTGCAGTTGAAGAAATTGAATGTGTTGGGTAGTGTTTTGTACATAGCAGCCCATCCCGACGACGAAAACAATGGCTTGCTTCCATATTTCGCTAAAGAAAAGTTATACCGCACAGGCTACCTGAGCCTGACCCGCGGCGATGGCGGCCAAAATTTAATTGGTAGCGAACAGGGCATTGAACTGGGATTAATACGAACCGAAGAGTTGCTCGCTGCCCGGAGGATAGACGGTGCCGAACAATTTTTTACGCGTGCCTACGAATTCGGCTATAGCAAAAGTGCGCAGGAAGCGCTGAAGTTCTGGGGACATGAAAAGATACTCAGCGATGTAGTTTGGGTGATCCGTCAGTACCAGCCCGACGTCATCATTAAGCGCTTTCCGCCAGATGCCCGTGCCGGTCATGGTCACCACGCCGCTTCGGCGATTTTAGCAGATGAAGCTTTTACAGCAGCGGCCGATCCGAAGAGGTTTCCCGAACAGTTAAAGCTGGGAGTGAAGCCCTGGCAGGCAAAGCGGATCGTATGGAACACGTTCAACTTTGGCGCAAGGAATACCACCAGCGAAGAACAGCTTAAAATAGACGTTGGCGGTTTCAATTCACTTTTGGGAAAGAGTTATGGTGAGCTTGGTGGCGAGGCCAGGAGTATGCACAAAAGCCAGGGAGAGGGGCGGCCAAGGCGGAGGGGCCCTGTAATCGAGTACTTCACCACTACAGCCGGCGAACCGGCTAAGACCGACCTGATGGATGGAATTGTATACGACTGGTCCAGGATGCCAGGTGGAGCAGTAATCAAATCGATGGTAGACAAGATTGTTGCTGTTTATAATTTCGAGCAGCCTGAGCTTTCTGTTCCCGCTTTGGTGAAATTATACCAGTCAATTCAATCATTGCCCGCCAGTATGTGGAGGAACAAAAAGCTGGAAGAAACGCAGGAGGCTATTGAAGCATGCGCCGGAGTATTTACTGAGGCAACAACCGGTCAGCAATCGGTTGTACAGGGGGATACACTTCGTGTTACGTTCTTCGTGAATAAAAGGAAACCGGTGAATGCGAAACTTAAAAGAATACAACTTGAAAAGTTTGACAGCAGCTTTACCGTCAACCTGGGCACGAATCAAAATATCTCCGTTAACCAGTTGATTGCGGTTGCCCCGGACAAAAAGATCTCGCAACCGTATTGGCTCGAATATCCACAATCTGAAGGCGCATTCGAAGTAAAGGATCAATTACTGATCGGGAAAGCGCTTAACGATCCATCTTTTCTGGTGTCGTATGTGGTAAATATAGATGGCGTTGATTTTACCATCAACCGGCCTGTGAAATACAAGGTGGTTGATCCTGCGAAAGGTGAATTGTACCAGCCACTTGCCGTATGGCCGAGAGTTGAAGTGAATTTCTACCGCGATAACATTGTTTCCCTGAACGGTGCTCCGGTTAGCCCGCGAATGCATTTCAAATCCAACCTTCGTGAAAAGGCATCCTATCAATTTAACCTCAAACATTCAAAACGGTGGCTTGCTGATCAATCTTCGTTTAAGTTTACCACCCCGGGGTTAACCGAAGGCTATGCTTCTGCTACGTTGACACATCAATCGAACAACGCAAATTTTGCCGAGCCTTTGGCGGTCAGCTCGGCTGATGGTCGCTACAACGGGTTCACGCGGCAGATACCTTATGATCATATACCCGTAATAACCTATTTTCCGAAGGCAACGGCACACCTGGTGAAGGCGGATTTGAAAATCGTGGGGAAGAAAGTAGGATACATTACCGGCGCTGGCGACAAGGTTCCCGACGCACTTATTGCCATGGGTTACGACGTGAGCTTTCTCCATGATGACGATGTAACCGTAGACAACCTGAAGCAGTTTGATGCCGTGGTAGTCGGGATCCGTGCATATAACCTCTACGAATACTTAAGTAACAAGAATGAAATTCTGAATACTTATGTTCAGAATGGTGGTAACCTGGTTGTACAATATATGAAGAGCAACCTGGTAGGTACAAAACCAATTCAGGCAGGCCCATATCCCTTCAGCATAAGTTCCGGCTCACGGGTTACGGAAGAAGACGCAAAAGTTCAGTTCCTGTTACCTGGTCATCCTGCATTGAACTACCCAAACAAAATAACTGATAAAGATTTTGAAGGCTGGGTCCAGGAGCGCAGTACTTACCAGGTGGACCAGGCAGACACACGCTACGAAAAGCTTCTGGGTATCAGCGACACAAACGAAAAACAAGGAAACGGAAGTTTGATGGTGGCAAAGTATGGTAAAGGCAATTTTGCCTATGTCAGCCTGGTGCTTTTCCGGCAACTGCCTGCCGGGGTCCCCGGGGCTTACCGGTTAATGGCAAACCTTATTGCCTTACCGAAAAACAATGCCGGCGCGCAGGAAGTCACCGGGCGCGAAAAAACTTCAATGGACTAATATGCAGAAGAGACGAAAAGTTGGTTTCATTACCCTGATCATCATAGGTTTGCTCGTCGGGTTTGCCATCAAGCGCGTCGCCCTGGGCCTCGTGCTAGGACTGCTATTGGGACTCCTGGCGAGTGGAATGGTCGGCAATACTAAAGAAAAAGATAAGCTTTAGCAGCCCGGGTGCTGCTGCATTGTCGAAAAGAGATGAATTTGTGAAATACGATGCCGCGCAAAGCAACCGTTTTAAGTTCTAAAAAGACCAAATGCCTGAACCGCCGGAGATAAAATGGAATTACTGGTATGCAGCTGTCATCATTTTCCTGGTGCTTCTGATCGTGTTTTTTACGTGGTTTACTAAACATTTTTCATGAGTGGGATAGACTGGGTCGTACTTTCTTTAACCTTGCTCGGTATAATTGGTTATGGCCTGTATAAAAGCAGTTCTACCCGCAACCTTGAGGGCTACTTCCTGAGTAACCGGAGTATGCCCTGGTACCTGGTGCTCTTAAGTATCATGGGAACGCAGGCGAGCGCAATTACCTTCCTGTCGGCTCCCGGCCAGGCTTTTACAGATGGTATGCGTTTCGTGCAATACTATTTCGGACTGCCGCTGGCGATGGTTGTGCTTTGTGTCACTTTTGTTCCGCTGTTCGCAAAGCTCAAGGTATTTACGGCTTATGAATACCTCGAGAAACGCTTTGACCGCAAAACCCGTACGCTTACATCCTTTTTGTTTCTCCTGCAACGCGGGCTTTCAACGGGTATCAGCATATATGCACCGTCAATTATACTATCCTCTTTACTGGGTTGGAACATTTTCCTGACCAACATTGTAATGGGTGGCCTGCTCATTATCTACACGGTAACCGGGGGAGCAAAGGCTGTTGCTTATACCCAACAGCTACAGCTCATTATCATTTTCATTGGTATGTTTCTCGCCGGCTATATGATTGTACACCTTTTGCCAGCGGGAGTGGGCTTTTCAGACGCGTTGAAAGTGAGCGGCGCGCTTGGAAAACTCAACGTAATCACGACGGGGGCAGAACAGGGTAACTTCGACTGGAACGACAAATACAATATGTGGAGCGGGGTGATCGGAGGATTTTTTCTTGCGCTTTCTTATTTCGGCACCGACCAGAGCCAGGTTGGCCGGTACCTCACTGCAAAAAATAACCGGGAAAGCAAACTGGGGCTTCTGATCAACGGACTGATCAAAGTGCCGATGCAGTTTGCGATACTCCTGATTGGCGCACTATTATTCTCTTTCTACCAGTTTAGCCCGGCTCCCGTTTTCCACAATAAAGCGGTGGAAACACAAGCACTGCAAACCAGCTTTCGTGATTCCCTGGTTCCGATAAGCGAGGAATACAACAAATTGAACAAGAAGCAAAACGCATGGAGCCTGGCGTATGTAACTGCCGGCAAGGCAAATTCGGAACAGGAGCAAACTAAGCTTAAAGATAGTCTTCAGCATGGCAACAGACAGCTGGACAGCCTGAGAACAAATTATCGTGGTATTATCCGCAAGGCCATGCCCGTTTCCGATAACAACGACACCAACTACATCTTTCTGCGCTTTGTCGTGGATTTCCTTCCTGTTGGACTCGTAGGCTTGTTGATTGCCATCATTTTCCTGGCGGCATGGGGGTCGATTGCAGCCGCATTAAATTCCCTGGCTTCGTGTTCCGTCATCGATTTTCATTTACGCTTTAGTAAAGAGGACATGCGCAGTGTTTCCGAAGTCGAAATCGGTCAATACAGGATCTCTAAATTGTACACCCTCGCCTGGGGAGTTTTTGCGATCGTTGTCGCGGAATTTGCAAACCGTATGGGCAGTCTAATCGAAGCTGTCAATATTCTTGGGTCTCTCTTCTATGGTGTCATTCTTGGCATATTCCTGGTCGCATTTTACCTCAAGAGGGTAAGTGCAAGACCTGTGTTCATTGCAGCGATCATTTCGGAGATCGGCATCATCACGCTTTTTCTATTGAACGAATACCATATTATTGGTTTAAGTTTTCTTTGGCTCAATGCTGCCGGAGCATTGCTGGTCATTGTTTTCAGCCTTCTGCTGCAAAACATTATTCCAACATCTAACGCCCAGGCTGAAGTTCTTTAAAACACTTTTGATTAACCTTTTTCACTCGTTTTCGAGAAAAGTTCAACAGCGGTTTGCACTGCTAATATCTTTAGTAAATTGCGCGGTAATATTTTAGTATGTCCGACCGTACACTCGAAAAACTATCCATATTAGCCGACGCCGCCAAGTATGATGTTTCCTGCTCTTCCAGCGGAAGTGACCGCAAGAACAAAGACAAGGGTTTGGGCAATGCAAGCAATGGAATATGCCATGCGTACACAGAAGACGGCCGTTGTGTGTCGCTGTTAAAAATACTTCTCACCAACCATTGCATTTACGATTGTGCTTATTGCGTAAGCCGACGAAGCAACGACGTTAAGCGTGCCGCCTTCACCGTGCAGGAAGTCGTAGACCTGACGATTAATTTTTATCGCAGAAACTATATCGAAGGTCTGTTTCTTAGCTCTGGTATTTTCAAGAACGCCGACTACACAATGGAGCGGCTAGTGCTTGTAGCAAAGAAGCTCAGGGAAGAACACAATTTCAACGGCTATATACACCTGAAAACAATCCCTGGTGCGAGCGACGAATTGTTGAACCAGGCGGGGCTGTATGCCGACCGGCTAAGCGTGAATGTTGAGATGCCAACGGAGCAAAGCCTTAAACTATTGGCTCCTGATAAGCGAAGAGAAGACATGATACAGCCGATGAATTATCTCAAAGGAGCAATCATTGCAAACAGGGAAGAGAAAAAGATTTTTAAGAAGGTACCCCAGTTTGCCCCAGCGGGCCAGAGCACGCAGATGGTAATTGGCGCCTCACCTGAGAACGACCTTGAGGTACTTTTTATGGCCAGCCAGTTTTATAAGCAAATGCAACTAAAGCGTGTATATTATTCCGGCTATGTACCGATCAGCAATGACAACCGTTTACCGGCAATCGGAACCCCTGTTCCCATGATCAGGGAAAACCGCCTTTACCAGGCTGATTGGTTGATGCGTTTCTATGGTTTCAAAGCAAATGAGATTGTCAGCCGCGAAAACCCGCACCTCGATATCGACATTGATCCCAAACTAAGCTGGGCACTTCGAAACCTGCAGCTATTTCCCGTCGACGTGAATAAAGCCGACTTACAGGTGATCATGCGTATCCCCGGAATAGGCGTACAATCGGCTAAAAAGATCGTTGCAGCAAGAAAGTTCAGCAAACTAACGTGGGATCATTTGAAGAAGATTGGCATTGCGGTAAACAGGGCCCGTTATTTTATTACCTGCCAAAGCAAAGAATTTGAATTTAAAGATCTGCTCCCCATGCAAATAAAGCAGCGAATACTTTCGCAAGGTGCAAGCAAATATCAACCAAACTTTTCACCACAGATTAAGTTGTTTTAATGGTTACGCTTACCTACGACGGGAGTTTTGAGGGATTGCTTACAGTCATCTTCGAGATCTACGAATATCGTTTTTCAGACATAACCATTTCACCGGTCGACAAGACACAGGCAAATGTTTTTAATCATCATCGTCACTCTGTGTCAGATCCGGTGAAAGCGGAGCGGGTTTGGCTGGCACTTAAACAAAAGATATCGTCTGCTGCACTTAACCAGCTTTATCGCGCATATCTTTCAGAGTTGCCGGGGATCGAGGACAAGCTCTATTTGTACGTGCGTTATGTATTTTCAAGTAAGCTTTCGGTAGAGCACGACTATAGTAATTCTTTTGTACTCTTCATTAAACAAACCGATCAAAAGGTAAGGCGAGAAAAACACCGAATGGAAGCATTTATCCGATTCCAGTTGACGGCAGACGGTTTATATTATGCCATATGTCAGCCCGATTATAATGTACTCCCGTTATTGCAAGATCATTTCCGCGACCGGTATGCCGACCAACGATGGTTGATCTACGACAGCATTCGAAAATATGGTATTTTCTACGATCTGGAAACAGTAGAAACCGTCAGCCTTTCTTTCTCAGAAGAAGGCGGGAGTGGTAAGAATCTGCAGGCGGTTTTTGACGAGAAAGAGGAACTGTACCAACAGCTGTGGCAACAGTATTTTAAAAGCGTGAATATAGTCGCAAGAAAAAACACGAAGCTGCACCTTCAACATATGCCCCGTCGCTATTGGAAGTACCTGACCGAGAAACAGGCGCAGTAAAAAGAGGCATGGTGTTAAAATAATTACCTGCTGATCTGTAGTTTTCGATCGATCAAATTTTTTGCATAAGGGAATGTTCATTTTGTCAGGAGTTTGCCTGGCTGATCCCGCTGAAACTTCCTGGTTATCCGCAGCATAGTATTCATTGTTTTAGCAAGCAGGATAGCCGTTTGCTGTACAAATGAGTGAGTCCCCCGTGGGACCGTCCGCCCTGACTCCGCAGCACCAACGGTTTCGAAATCAATTCTTCTCACGCTCTCCGTACCATAGTGAGTTAGTAAGTAATTGTTGTAAACTTCAGGAATTTGGCGTCGGGTACATAATGGTAATCTGAAGTAAGGGTTTTGAAGATACTTTTGCAAATTCGCGTATACACACGCGTTTTTAAAAATCTCCAATCAGGCGCCACCTTGTACGTTTTTGCAGTTGTTATTCGATTTGGTACATGGTGCACAAATACCGGAACGACATACAAAATATTCTTCCATCAATTTCAAAAATAGCACAGGGTCATGACGTTTTTATAACCCCAATGTCGTAAATTATGGTGTAATTCGATGGGAGATAAGGAGGTTAAAATTGGTTGACTTATAGGTAAAATTTACGTATCACCGGTTAGCACTTATGGGGAACTTTATCTGAATCTTTGATCGTCTTATCTGAATTTCCATTCTGTAATATCCTCTTTCGATTTTAGCAACGATTATTTCCACAATTTCAACCAGCGTATAGCAACATTGTCTTATTGCCTGATTTCCTTTAATCTATAAAACCAAAACCATGAGAGAAACTGTACTCCTGCTCCTGATTTTTCTTACCACTAATTTATTGCCTGGATCAGTAACCGCGCAAACCAACAGTGTCCAGGGCAAGGTAAGGCAGCAAGATGGTACTCCCGTTGCCGGTGCTTCAATTAATATCAAAGGAACGAACACCGGCGTTGTTTCTAAAGACGACGGAACCTTCACCATCATGGTCAGTGACAAGGCAACACTATTGGTTTCTGCAGTTGGCTTTGGTGAGCAACAAATAACCGCGAATGGTAGTCAGCCGATCGATGTGGTTTTACAGAAATCCGATAAGCAGCTTGATGAAGTTGTGGTAACTGCCTTCGGGATCCGAAGAGAAAAAAACACCCTCCCTTACGCTGCGCAGACAATCAGCGGCGAAGAAGTAAATAAAACCCGGATAAGCAACCTCGCGAGCGGGCTGTCGGGCAAGATATCTGGTCTTCAAATCACACAGGGTAATGGGATTGGCGGCTCAGTTAATGTAGTCATTCGCGGGGCCAAATCACTCACCGGTAATAACCAGGCCTTGTTCGTGGTAGACGGGGTACCTGTTGACAACACGAATAAAAATACGAATAGTCAACGTACCGGCGGAGGTGGCTACGACTATGGTAATGCAGCAGCCGACATCAATCCGGATGACATACAAAGCATTAATGTTTTGAAAGGAGCCGCTGCTTCTGCCCTCTATGGTTCCCGTGCGGCAAACGGCGTAATTATGATCACTACTAAAAAGGGCCGGTCAGGTCTGGGGGTTACCATTAATTCAGGGACCATCATTGGCACCATTGATAAGTCGACCTATGTTAAATACCAGAACGAATACGGGGCCGGACGTTCGGATCCATATGACAGAAACGGCTTCTTATTGGCAGATGTTGACGGCGACGGGATACAGGATCCAATAGTGCCCACTTTTGCCCCCCGGTCATGGGGGCCACGTTTCGACCCCAACCTGATGGTTTATCACTGGGATGCTTTTGATCCTGCATCGCCAAACTTTAAAAAAGCAAAGCCTTGGGTAGCCCCTGCGAACGGACCAGAAACGTTTTATCAAACATCCGTTTCTACCAACAACAGCGTTTTTATGGATGGTACAACCGATAAGGGATCATTCAAGTTAGGTTATACCCGTAACGACGAAAAAGGGATTGTACCGAACAGCAGGGTACTTAAAAACATCATCAATTTCGGGTCAACCTATAAGCTTAATGAAAAGCTTACCGCCAGCGCTCTCGTGAACTTTTCGAAAGTTGATGGACAGGGTCGCTATGGAACAGGGTACGACGGCGGACGGAACGTGAACGTGACCCTTCGCCAGTTCGGGCAGGTGAACGTAGATATGATGGAGCAGAAAGATGCTTACTTCAGGAACCGGATGAACATCACCTGGAACTGGTCAGACCCTAAAACTCCAGCCGGTCTCAGGCCCGCATTTTACAACAATATGTATTGGACGGTGTACGAAA
>JASLBT010000381.1 GCA_030146445.1 Segetibacter sp.
CCGTAACAGGGGGAGTACAATACAATGGCTATTTCCTCGACATAGATGATACGCACGGGATAGGTGCCGGGGTAGACGAAGCTTTTCTAAGCAAGTGCGTAAGTTTTTCTGTTTAATTTGGTTTTTTGCCGGCCCCAGTGATTATTCGGACGTGCGGGTTTCTTTCTTTTATTAAGAAATGTGACAAAGGTCAGGACCTGCTTTTACCCGCAGTTCAGCCAGCCTGGCGCTAAGTGCTCAAACAACCCATGATGCTTTTAGCATCCGGGATTTACGCCGGCATAACACTGGAACCAATTTATCTTGAGGTTCACCTCTTATGCAGGGTTGTGAAGATAACCAAGCAAAGAAAGCGTCATCTGTGGAGTATATAAGTTGTACTTCGCGAAGGACGCCTCATTTCCAATTTTGATTGTCCAGGCGTGTGGAGTTCCTGCAAGTTCTTTAAACATTTCTTCATCTGTCGTATCATCACCGAAGGCCATGATAAAATCATAGTCATCTTCTGTTGATAAGCTGCGTGCAACGTACCCTTTGTCGATCCCTTTTATACGAACCTCGACGGTTTGGTTTCCCTGTACAACCTGTAAATTCCGGGTACGGGTTAGCTGGCATAACTCACCATACAATTCGCCGGCCCTGATTTTCGCCTGCTGCGGTTCGGCATTGCTGAAATGCCATACCAACGAAAATTCTTTTTCTTCGATAAAGGTATTTGCGCACCGCTTAACGTATAAATTCATAACAGGGTAAATAACGTCCCGCCACTTCTCATCCTGGTGAATATACCTGTCGACTACCCAGGAGTCATTATGCCTTTTCAGTTTTGCACCATGTTCCGCAACCAGGTTTACCCGCAGATGTCCAAGCCACTTCTCCAATGTACCACTATCCCTGCCACTGATGATGTAAATACAGTTCCGGCGGTCTCCCGCCAGTCTTTCCAATACCGTGAGCACCTCTTCGCCTGGGTCCGATTGCTCGTCCAACGGCGAAAATGGAACCAGCGTTCCATTGTAGTCAAGCAACAACAGTCTTCTTTTTGAAGAGTGGTACTCCTCGAACAAAACCCGCTTTGCATCCCGGCCAAGAAACATAAATTCAAATTCACTTTGCTTTTTCTTGATGTTATCCAGCTGGGTGAAAAAGTCTTCCGCCCACATGTTGACATCATACTGAATAAGCCTGTTTTGCATTCTTGCCAAACGCCGTGATTGTTCCTCCTCATTCATCTCGAGGCCCTCATTAATCTTACGTGCAAGCCCATCCAAATCGTTGGGATTAATCAGTAGCGCATCCGTCAGTTCCCGGGCTGCTCCGGTGAGGTCACTTAACAACAATACACCTTTAAGATCTTGCCTGCTGGCAACGAATTCTTTAGCAACCAGGTTCATGCCGTCCCGTAAAGGGGTGATCATTGCCAGATCGCAGGCGGTATAAAGCGCAACCAATTGTTCAAAGCTTAAATGCGTGTACTGGTATATAACCGGCTTCCATGTAATTGTCCCTATTGTACTGTTGATATTCCCTATAAATTCGTCGATTTCTTTTTTGCGCTCAGCATACCTCGGGATGGTATCCCTGGAAGGCACTATAACCATTATGAACACTACTTTCTCCCGGTAAGCGGGAAAGAGCTTTAAAAACCATTCGTAACCTTTCAACCTGGAAAACACACCCTTGGTGTAATCCAGCCGATCAACTGAAAACAGTATTTTTTTACCATGAAACTCCCGTTTGTAGAAATCCCTGAGGGAAGCAACTTCTTTATAGTTATAAGCAGCATTGAATTTCTCAAAATCAATGCTGATGGGAAAAACATCTACTCTTACAAGCCGGTCCTTATACTTAACGACATTGTTTTCTGACTCGAGTTCCAGTACCATTTGCAAACACTTGACAAAATGATCTGCATAGTCTATTGTATGAAAACCGATGAGATCAGAGCCAAGCACACCCTCCAGAAGTTCTTGTTGCCACTTTGCGGGCATTAGTCTGAATAGCTCGTATGAAGGGAACGGAATGTGAAGAAAAAAGCCAATCGTAACCGATGGAAGATGTTGGCGGATCATTGACGCAAGTGGAAATAAATGGTAGTCGTGGATCCAGATGGTATCCCCTTCCTTTGCATGCCTGATTACGACGTCAAGAAAATTTGCATTAGCTGCTTTATAGCTCTCATAGTAGTCGATTTTGTATTCAGCATACGACGGAAAGTAGTGGAAGAGCGGCCATAGAACGGAGTTCGAAAACCCGTTATAATATTGGTTATAGACTTTATTGTTAACGAAAACCGGCTGGTAGGTGAACTCTCCTTCCACCAGCCCTTCTTTAGCTTGCACCCACTCTGCCTGGCTACAACAAGGAGCCCCAATCCAGATGTTCTCATCGAAACCGGTCCCTCCCTTTTTACCCGAATAACTGAGGTAGCTACTTACCGCGCTAATCAGCCCACCCGAGGAAACATTTACTTTTATTTGTCCATTTGAAGTCTCAAGATTTACCGGGAGCCTGTTGGAAACGATAAATAGTCTTTTATTCATGAAGAGTCAGTTTATTGCCGAAGCATAGTGAACTGCGGATATGACCTGCATCATTGTGTGCAAAGACCTGACGCGTTGAAGGTGAGTATCCAGGTATATTACGCCGTAATGGGTTCAAGTAAATGATGCAGATGGTAATTAGCAAGGTGCTTTTCTACGACGAAGTTGCAATTTACTTTCCTGCGGTCAAGGAGAGCCAGCTTTTCTGTTAAAATACGGGTCTTTTTCAGCTACTCTGCTGTAAGCAGTTGAATGACAATAGGAAGTTTTAAGTTGAACAGTTGATCAGTTGAACAGTTGATCAGTTGATAGGTTGATAGGTTGAAGGGTTGAATGGTTGAACAGTTGAACAGTTGATAAGTTGATAAGTTGATAGGTTGAATGGTTGAACAGTTGACAGATTAACTTTTATATTCTTGCCCCCATAAACGCTAAAAAAGAATACGCATGAAAAACCCATGCTGAAACCACAGTAGCACTAAGCTTAATCAAGGAACAATGAAAGGAACAGGCTGTTATCGTTCCTTTCATTGTTTTTCTTTGCGTGCCCCAAACTCGTTCGGGGGTTACTTTCTATTCATCAAACCCTGTCCCAATCAGGTTGGGTGGGAGACGGAAGTGACAAAGGTTGAAAATGAGGTAAAAGGAGATCCAAACAACTCCGTGCTTAATGATTCCTTGCCCTGCCAATAACAGTATCAAGTGAAGCCTTTAATTTGTCTAATGCACCCTTTAATGCATTTGCTTCCGACGAGCCGTTATTCGTTACCGCAATGGGCTGCATTCCTTCAAGCCGGGCTTCTAACATACAACGTTTATCATCCTGGCCACTTTTGTGGCTGTTCTGATCATTAAAGTGTACTTCAATCCTGGTAATTCGTTCGGCGAAACGGTCGAGGGATTGATTGATTGACTCTTCCAGGGGACCTCTGAATTCTTCTGTTCCTTTTATGTTATTATCGGTATTGAATTGAATCTGCATCTTTATTGATTTAAATGTTTACTAGAAATCTTTTTACAATTAATCATATCAGCTAAAAGCGATATGTTGCTGCGAGCCCTGTTTCGGTAGGCATGAATTCCCGGGGAACCACCATCACGTTTCCGCCTCTTGCACTAACTAATTCACCAATATCATCCAATAAATCATCAATCTCCGGATGTTCTATATTTCCTTTCTCAATAGCCCCTGTCTCCTCATTTAGTGTTCCTGGTACAACTCTATCGGCTTCTACAAGCAATACATCCACCCTACTTTCTGCAGCAGCAATTGCTACTTCGCTGATGATTTCACTGCCCATACCTCCGGACATTGCATCCCGGAAAGCATCCGCGAGCGCGTTGAGTTTCTGGGTGTAATCAACCTCCATAACATCCCAGGCAAGCTGTACAAACTTTTCAGCATCCACCGACTTAGGATTTACCTTAATTCCCTTTTTTAAGACAAACGGATTTCTATTCACCATTTGAAAAAGGTTGTGATGTTCAGGTAGTGCTGCCAATACCAGGGGCAAACCTGAAGGCTTTGATATTTCTTTATAAACCAGGTCTGCGGCAGCCCGAAAGAACCGCTCTGCATCTATATCCAGCTCGTCTTTTCTACTGCCATGTCCATGCACCATGCTACCCTTGTTTCCACCCGCACCTCCATATGAGGCAACCGTCAGATGTTCTTCCGTCAATTCTGATCCAAGAGCTTTTTTAATGGTGTCAGGGAAGTCTTCGGGCAACTCCACCGGAGTCATTGAATGTCTGTTTCCCTCGTACAACTGAAAGTCATGGAGGCTTAAGCCAAGTACCTGGAACCGGTCTGTTGATTGAAGGTACTTTTCAACAGGCTTAATATGAAAACTCTCAGCAACAACGACTAATTCCCTGAAGGCAACAGGCACTTTCACTACTTTGAAAAAATCTGTTGTACCAAATAATGCCAGTCCACTTAGGGTATGATTCCAAAAGTTGTCATCGTTTAACAATGCTTCGAATGGAGAGAGGAGCGCATCTACATTAGCCTGGAGGCTATCATGTTTTAACGACTCCGCTAATTGCTTTAGAAGATTCTTATACTGAATAGGATCCTGCAAGTTATCGGGATGACTTTTGTGCGTCGTCATATACAGTGACAAGCAGGAACCTTTTCCGGCAGATTTTAACTCGTGTGCAAAATTCTTATGTAAAAGTTCCATGATTTACCTCCTTGTAATTGTTGATAATAAATAGGGTTTGTTGTTCTACTTGTTGATACTATTTTAAGATACCCACATGCTTAGGCACAGCAGTACTAAACCTAAAGCGATGTGAAGTGAAAGGAATGGCCCCTTTGACCAGTCAGCCGGGGCCATTCCTTGCGTTCGGAAGGGGGCTGTTATCGTTGCTTTCCTGATAATTCTTTGCCTATCCCGAACACATTCCGTGAGTTACTTTCTGTTCATCAGGCTTGGCCCCAACCACCTTGGCGGGGAAATGGAGTAACCAGGAGTTCTGAGTAGCAGGATCGTTTTTTGCCTCAGCATGGTGTTCACTATTCATGATTTTGCAGGTTATCCGTTACGGGAACTGCAGCTGCCAGATCAGCGGCCCTCCGAACATTTTTTCACAGGCTTTCCGATCCTGTTTCCAAGTGCTATGGCGATCTCCGTTTTCACCTGGTTCTGCAATTCGTTGCCGGAGCGTTCAAAATGCAGGTAGCCGTTTTCTTCTCTAATGATATTATCGTTGCATAGCTGCTTTTCGATATCGCCATGCATCACCGTAATACGGTACTCGGCCTCGCCATCTTTCGCCTTACACAGAATAAGTGAATGATAACGTGACTCACGAAACTCAAATCCAACCACAAGAAACCTGTTCATAGTATTGATTTTTGGAGATTAACTTAAATGTTGTAATGGCATTTTCATAGGGTTCGGCAGATGCTATACGACTGCAAAAACAGGAATTTGCTCTTCCCATCTAAATCCGGCGCCGGGCTAGTGATGCTTGTGCTTTGGTTCATATATCAGGCGAATGAACGTGCTGAAGCGCTCGTTCTCCCTGACAATCGGCACACCCGCCACAATGCCTACCATAAAGTCTTCTGCTATGCCCAGCCGGAGTTGTGTGCTTATGGTCATATCGAAGTCTTTACCAACCACCTCTTTGTTTAATTCCGCACCGATGAAGTTTCTTGTGCCAGGTTTCCTATAATGAAAGCTGGTGTTGATCTGCCAACGGGTGTCCTGGAGGGCATGATGGAAGTGTTTGACGATATAGGGACCGGTATAGAAAAGTGTATGAAAGTTATTTCCCCATCGTTTCGCTGCAACAAAAAACGGATTGTAAACATTGCCCGTCCAAACCTTATCTCTATTGTAACTTTAAAAGGACTCATTTCAAACTCATGGATAGACCCAAAAGCTAAGGACGTTTTTAGCGGTTCCGAAACAAGACATGTATAATGGCCGGCTAACTTAACGCTGTCCAAGCGGTCTGCAGGTCGGTGTTGACCGGGTTTTCCGGTAAAGCTTTGGTCTATCATGTTAATCACAGGTAGAGAAAGGCTTGCAAAAGCGGAGGTCAATACCGCTGTTGTTTCGATTGCTGATAATTGATGGAGCGAAAGCCTGAAGCCTCCATTGCCAGTAAACGTTGTGGCAATCCTTAAGCTGGATTAATTGGCGTCAGCATGTATAGCTATGCTCGTTTGGGCGGAGGAGAATTGGGCTGCTTGTTGGATAAAGACCGGGACGTATTGTAATGGGGGAAATATTCAGTGGGAAAAGTCAAAGGCTGCAATGTACTGTAGAGCGGAGTATCACAATACAGTTCAATAGACGGTGAGATAGTTTGAATATCATCTTCATCGCTTTCGGGCACCTGTTTGTCGAAAACACCTTCAGCAATCAACTCATAGACACTCTCCACTTCGTTGATCGAAAGGTCTTCCTGGCTGGTAGAAGCATCGTAATTCGCGCGTTTGAGATCCCCCGGATCAATGGAGATGTTGATGAATTGCAGGACCAGGATCCAGCACACAACCTGTTTGATTATATTTTTTAAATGATACGGCTTCATCGGGAGAAGACAAATATATGGACAACGCCTTGTTGATTGGGTTAAGCTTATGTTATAGAGGTTATATGGGGAAAAATGCGTAGCGGGTATTGGGTATTATGGTATTGGGTATTTGGGGCGGGGAAGTTGATCGGTTGATAGGTTGGATAGTTGATCAGTTGATAGGTTGAATAGTTGATAGGTCGATTTGTTGAGATCTGATCTTGTGCAATAAATGCAACTAGGCATGAAAACAAAATTTATTTAC
>JASLBT010000435.1 GCA_030146445.1 Segetibacter sp.
CTCCACGAACAATAGGACGGCTGCGATAATAATATCAGCCTCCCGGCTGGTTTCGTGGAAATGAACCTTTAGGATCAAGCATGGACGGAAAAAGGTTAGAATATTTAATGGGATACAAGTCAAATATGGCCTGCTACTCACTGCAATAAAATTTGATTCCGCTTTACCGCGGTAAAACTGTTCAATCCAGGTCCAATTCCCAAATGCAAATAAGCATTACCTGAAATCCGCAATCCGCTGATCCCAAATTCCCGTGTAGTACACCCCCGCAGCCTCTAAACCCCTACCGCACATCCCGTCATAGCGCCGCTTATGTGAATAATTAAAAGTAAGCTTTCTTGTACTTAAGGCTGAAAGCCTTGCCAGTTCTGGGTTTCATAGCTTACCCATTATCAATTACTGCCAGCTACTAAAAAAAATATGGTACTTTGTATTGCATAGTATTGGAAAGTTGTGCATCTTTGTTCTGTTATTAAGGACATCGCTTTAACCAACGCCAAAATGAACAGCAGAAATATCAAGGAAGAAGGACGTCAAATGCACTGGTCGGCCATTTGTTCGGCCGGCGTTCTTCCGGGATCAAACGGTTGCTTAAATATTTATTTCATTGGTTACCCTTTCAAATCAGGTTTAACCATCACTAAAACTCCCCTAAGATGAATATCGATAACACTCAGAGTCAGATGCGGAAAGGGGTACTAGAGTTTTGCATCCTATCCATAATTCGCCAGGGGGAAGCTTACCCCAGTGATATTGTGGAAAAAATGAAAGCCGCCAACCTGAATATACTGGAAGGCACTCTTTACCCACTATTGACCCGCCTCAAAAATGCCGACCTGTTAACCTACCGCTGGGTAGAAAGCAACAGCGGTCCCCCACGGAAGTACTTTAGCATGACCAGCAAAGGGCTTGCGTTTTATCAGGAGCTTGAATCAACATGGAACGAGCTTGCCAATGCCGTTAATGCACTTACCGCGCGATCGGGAGCCGAAGACCAAATCACCCCAACTTTAACCAACTAAAGCACTGAACATGAAAAAGGTAATCAATATAAACTTCCAGGGCAGGATCATTCCTATCGAGGAGTCTGCCTACGACATGCTTAAACAATACGTGGAAAGCCTGCGTATATTTTTCGCGACGGAGGAAGGGAAAGATGAGATCATAAACGACATAGAAAGCCGGATAGCCGAACTTTTCAGCGAAATTCTTAAAAAGGGAAGTACCTGCATTACTGAAGCCGACGTTACGACTATTATCAATAGCATGGGCCGGCCTGAAGACTTTGACGACGATGAAGCCAAAGTACATGCCCAGCTCGGAGGAACAACCCAACAGGGAACTTATACTTCCGACAGCCGTACTACCGAACCGCGCGGCAGGTTATACCGAAACCTTAATGATCGCCTTTTAGGGGGTGTTTGTTCCGGGGCCGCTACCTACCTCCGGGTAGATCCTACCATCGTTCGAATACTGTTTGCCATTATTACACTGGGCGGTTTCGGACTTGGTTTCCTCCTTTACATTGTATTGTGGATCGTGCTCCCGGCAAAGGGGCTTGACGTGAATTTGAAAAAGCGGCTCTACCGTAATCCCGACGATCGCGTAATCGGTGGCGTGGCTGGTGGTCTTGCATCTTATTTCAATATACAGGTGTGGGTTCCGAGGATAATATTTGCACTTCCCCTGATATTTGGTGTCATTACCTCCGTTTTTCAGAACGCCTTCTTCGAATATAACCCGTTTCCCGCAGTGATTTTTGGCTCATTCGGAAGTAGCCTTCTGGTTATCTATATCATTCTCTGGATTGTTATACCCGAAGCAAACAGTGCTACTGAGAAGTTGGAAATGCGCGGTGAAAAAGTTGACCTGAATAGCATAGCCAACACGGTGAAAGTGGAAATGGAAGGGTTTCGTGGCCGTGCTGAACGGGTAGGTACAGAATTCAGGCAAAAGGCAACTGCATGGGGCGAAGAGTTTAAAACAACGGCCCAGGAACGCAGCGAGGCTTTCGCATCGGAAGTGGCCCCTGTTGCCCGCAGGACCGGCAATCGTCTCGGCAACGCTATCGGTATCCTATTCAAGGCCTTCTTCCTGTTCGTAGCCGGACTCGTTGTCTTCGCTTTGTTGATGGCCCTGCTTGGGCTCATGATCGGGGGCGTTAGTGTTTTCCCCCTAAAAGACTTTTTCCTACAGGGATTTTGGCAGAACTTTCTTGCCTGGGCAACCCTTCTCCTGTTCTTTGGAGCACCCGTGATAGCTTTCTTCACCTGGATAATCAGGCGCATTATAGGGGTTAAATCTAAAAATAAATACCTCGGTTACATGTTTGCGGGGCTTTGGGTTATTGGTCTTTTTTGCGGGATCATACTGGCAGCTTCTTTAGCTCACGATTTCAATACCGTTGCCCGCGAAAAACAAGACTACACGCTTAACCAACCATCCACCGGCAGGTTACTGGTCAACGTTCCTGACGGGACCTCCAAAGTATATGGAAGATGGTTTAAAATGGATGGTCTGCTCAGCATGACTGACGATAGCATCTACCTGAATAATGTACGGGTGCGTATTGTAAAAAGCCCTGACAGCGGTTACCACGCATATGCGATTAAAAGCAGCAATGCAGGCGACGACAGAACAGCGCTTAACAATGCACGGAATATTTCCTACCGGGTCGACCAACAGGATAGTGTGCTTTCTTTAGCCCGGGGTTTTGCACTTACCCGCGGCACGCGCTTCCGTAACCAAAGTGTTATCATGACCATCCAGGTACCGGTCGGAAAAAGAATTAAAATCGACCGCAGTGTTAGCCGGAAACTCCACTACTTCCATTTCAACGAGCATCACGGGGATTGGGATGATGAGTGGAACGATTATGAAAGATGGGATGCCAACGTCGAATACATCATGACCAGTAAAGGCCTCGAGCGTGTTGAGAAGAATGAAAACGAAAATGAGCCTGCCGACGAGATGGATGATATAGAGGAGTTGAATAAAACCAAAGAGGAAATAAGAAGGAACATCGAAGAAAAACAAAGGGAGCTCGATAGAATGAAGCAGGAGCTGAACCGTACAGATACAACCTACCGCTATAAGCCTGAAGCTACAAAGCCGACAGCTGCCGAAAAAGTGGAAGCCTCGATCTTGCCCTTAACTACAATGCCCTCCCATAGGGAGATCATTAATCCCATGACATCATTCTTAAGTTTTATTGATTAAAGAAGGTTGAAGTTGGGACCAGGGCTGCGCCGCACGTATTGGGGGGAGCCCGCCCATCTCAGAATCCTTTCGTGAAAGCGGAGGGATTTTTTATTTTGGCCAGGTGCTAGCGCACGAGGTTGTACACCAGCAGGCTCATCAGGTAAGCGAGACCCGTCATATACACCAATTGAACGATGGGCCATTTCCAGGTGCGGGTTTCGCGTTTGGTTACGGCCAGGGTGCTCATACACTGCATTGCCAATACATAAAATACAAGCAGGCTTAAACCGGTCGCGAGGGTATACACTTTCCGGCCGTCCTCCGTGACAGCGGATTGCATCTTCTGTCGAAGAGAAGCACTTTCATTATCTTCTTCTACGCTGTATAAGGTGGCCATCGTACCAACAAACACCTCACGGGCTGCAAAAGACGTAATGAGCGCAATTCCGATCTTCCAGTCGAAACCTAATGGGCGGATCGCCGGTTCAATGGAACGCCCGAGAATTCCGGCGTACGAATTTTCCAGCTTTTCCGAACGGTATTCCTTTTCGACCATTTGCTGGTTTACTCCGGGTTGTAACCTTTGGGCCTCATACTTTGCGGCAACGTTGTCCATACCGCTACCAGGGCCAAAGCTGCTCAGGAACCAAAGTAACAGGCTAATCAGCATGATGATCTTACCGGCATCCACGACAAAAATCTTTGCCTTTTCCACCATCGTGACACCAACATTCTTCCAGCGCGGCGCCCGGTACAGCGGAAGTTCAAGAATGAAAAAGCTCTTCTCCTTCAGTTTAATCATCCACTTGAATACGTAGCTCGCAACAAGCGCCATTATGGTGCCCAGTAGATAGAGTCCCATCATCACCAATCCTTGCAGGCTAAACAAGCCGAGGTAAAACTTATTCGGGATAACGAGGCTGATCAGGATAGTGTACACCGGCAGCCGGGCACTACAACTCATTAATGGTGTCACCAATATGGTGAGCAGCCTTTCCTTACGGTTTTCGATGTTCCGGGCGCTCATGATGGCCGGTACGGCGCAGGCCAGTCCGCTGATCATGGGCATCACGCTTTTTCCATTAAGTCCTACCTTCCGCATCAGTTTATCACTCAGGAAGCTGATCCGTGCCATGTAGCCCGTATCTTCTAAGATGGTAATAAGTCCGAAAAGGATCATGATCTGCGGTACAAACAAAAGGATTCCGCTGAGGCCAGCTAAAAATCCATTTACCAGTAGATCGCTCCACCAGGCTGTTGGCAGCACCCGGTTTGCAAGGGTTGCCATTTCAGCAAAAAGCCATTCGATGGCATCCATCGGGTACTGCGCGAGCCAAAAAATACTTTGAAAAAGCAGGAAGAGTACACCCAGTAAGATCAGGTAGCCCCATTTTCGATCCAGCAGCACATCATCCAGCTTTTCTGTCGCCAGCTTTTTCTGCAATGGATCTGCCTCAACCACACTTTGCTGCATGATCTGGCGGATGCGGCCGTACCGTTGCATAATTTCTTCGGCCTGCAGCTTTGTTGGATTAAAGTGGTTGGCGATCTCGATATCTTCAATTTGTTCCTGTACCCCGCTCCCAAGTGGAAAGTGCTCATGATTGATCAGGTAGTGGATAGCGCCATAGTCACTGAGTCCGGGGATGAGTAGTTGTACACGTTGTACCGGCTTCTCGGCCAGCGACCTGATGCCGATAAAATCTTTCACCGGTGGCCGGTATTGCTTTACAGTTTGGACCAGCGCTTTCTTCAATTGCGGAAGTCCCTTGTTTTTGCGGGGGTTTACGGGAATTACGGCAACGCCGAGTTCCCTTTCCAGTTCTTCAACATCAATCTCGATCCCTCTTTTCTTTGCAAGGTCCATCATGGTGAGTGCAACCACAACAGGGATCTGGAGGTCAATAATTTGGGAGCAAAAAAGGAGGTTGCGCTTAAGGTTACTTGCATCGGCAACAAGGATCACCATGTCTGGTTTAACCTCGTCATCAACATTCATCAATACTTTGTACGACACCCATTCATCCGCGCGGCGCGGATAAAGGCTATATGTTCCCGGTAAGTCGATCAGGTTGCAGGTTTGGCCCGAGTCGAGGGACAGCTTTCCCGTCTTTTTGTCGACTGTAACCCCGGGAAAGTTTCCGACTTTCTGGTTTAACCCGGTCAATGCATTGAACATCGAAGACTTTCCGCTGTTCGGATTCCCAACCAATGCAATATTTAGTACAGTTTCCCCCATGTAAGCGGCCGCAAAAGTAGACCGACACATCGAAGAAACGTTACGAGATCGGGAGATTTAAGATTGTGTTACCAACATAGGCGCTTTGATGGAGCATGGTTGCGACGCTCCATTCAACGATTGGCGCAATGGGGAGCAGGCGACTGCTGAAAGGGGGATATCAGATATGAATGATGAGAGATGAGACGTGCACCGTTACCGGAATTCCGGTGGTCTTGTCATTACGGGCAGTTTGCGATCCTGCGTTCAGTTCGGGCATCCCCTGTGAAGCATTCTCCCGGAAACTACGGGTATCAATATGAACTGTTACACCACGGAACTGATGGCTCCTCGTTGGTTGGCAATCATCAGAACAGCAGATGCTCTTCTCTTCAGCTCCCTTGGACGTTGTCGTCTCAGCGGTTACCCATCGCTTATGAAGGCCAAATCGCCGGCTTTGGTTAGCCTGTTGGGCAGCGGGTTGAGAACCGGCATTCAGCTCAGTCTTGCGAATCAACTTCATTGTTTACATGATTACAGGAGGCTCCTATGGAGTGAAAACCTGCCATAACAAAAACTGGTGCGAAGGAATCCGTGCCGGGCAACCCAGTCGGGGAACGATGGGATCAGATTGCGTAACTCACGCGCCACAAGACACCGGCTGTTTGTCGACCCTATAAACATGGCGCTCCTATGGAGCGAAACCCCGCCATAACCAAAACTAGTGCGAAGAAATCCGTGCCGGGCAACGCAGGCGGGGATCCGACTAGGCAGCGGGCGGGCAACGATGTCGAATGAAGATATTCCGTTCGTTCCAAAGATTTTTTAACTCAACGACATTGATTTAACACCTAACATAGCCATTCACGTCTCATCTCTCATCGTTCATCTCTCATCGCTATTTTCCGTGTCGCATTTCTCATTGTTCATATCCCCTCTTCCTCCGGCAAAATAACACCTGATGTTAAACATGATAAATTGCTATTAATCATCATCCCGGTGAATTAACTTACTGCTTAACGGCATTACATTTGCTTTCATATGCCATTCAATAAATCAACGCATGAAAAAGTGGCTGCTTCTACTCGTTTTTGCTCCCGTGATGGCTGGGGCGCAAAGCAGGAAACAAAGACGGGCTATCGAGGAACAGCGGAAAGCTGATGAAAAAATCCTCACTAACTTAAAATCGCATATCGTTTACCTCTCCGACGACAAACTCGAAGGCCGTCGCGCAGGCTCAAAAGGTGAACAGCAGGCCATGCAATACATCAGCGAGCAATTCAAAGCTATAGGTCTGCAGCCCAGGGGAACAGAAAATTATGTGCAAGGTTTCCCTGTCGACCAAGGAAAGCAAATTGAAAGCAATTCCTATTTCCGGGTAAATGAAAAGCAACTGCAGGTAAATACCGAATTCATTCCGCTTGCTTTCAGTCCGAACAAATCCGTAAAGGGCAGCGCGGCAATTACCTTTCGTGAGTCTGGCGAACCCTGGTTTACCGACATAAAAGACTGGCTGGAAAATAACGGGAGTAATCCGCATTTTAACATCCAGGATGCATTGGTAAAAGAAGCCGCCAAAGTAGCTGCAAAAGGCGCAACTGCGTTGGTCGTATACAACAGCAGCACCAATATCGACAACATCACTTTCAACAAACGCGACACAACATCAAGCGCGAAAATTCCTGTAGTTTATATCACCAGGGAGGGCATCAACCGACATTTTGCCGACCGCTCTGCAACTCTTGACATTGAGTTAAACGTCAACTTACAACGGAAGCTGGATACTGCACACAACGTTATTGGATATATCAATAACAATGCGGCGAATACTGTTGTTATCGGCGCGCATTACGACCATCTTGGTTGGGGCGAAAACGGCAACGCACTTGATACCGGTCGGGTTATTCACAACGGTGCCGACGACAATGCAAGCGGAACTGCAGCCCTCATCGAAATTGCCAGGTTACTCGCAGCTTCGAAAAGTAAAAACAACAACTATTTGTTCATCACCTTTTCGGCGGAAGAACTGGGTTTATTGGGAAGCAAGTTCTGGCTTGATAATGCAGGCAGTACTACTACCAACATAAACTATATGATCAACATGGATATGGTTGGCCGCTATAACCCGGATCATAAGCTTACCATTGGCGGCTATGGCACATCGCCTGTTTGGGGCAATGTATTTACTACGATTACTGACAAAAACCTTTCGGTTCGTTTTGATAGTACCGGGAGCGGTCCGAGTGACCACGCTGCTTTTTACCGGAAGAATATACCGGTGTTGTTTTTCTTTACCGGTATACACAGTGACTATCACAAAGCCTCCGACGACTGGGAGAAATTAAATCTTCCCGCCGAGGTGAACATCGTGCGTTATGTTCAAAAGGTAATTGAAGCAACGGACGGCCGCGGCAAACTTGCCTTCAATAAAACGTCGGAACAGCAAATGAACATGACCGCTTTTTCGGTTACATTGGGTATCATGCCGGACTACAGTTTCACCGGCAATGGTTTACGGGTGGATGGAGTGAGCCCAAATAAAGTGGCTGAAAAAATCGGTTTGCAGGCGGGCGACATTATTCTTCAACTGGGTGCTCATAAGATTAACGAGATCAACAGCTATATGAAGGCGCTGTCTGCATTTGGCAAGGGTGACAATACCAAGCTTCGCTATTCCCGGGCAAATACCGAGAAAACAGTGGATGTTCAATTTCAATAAATTAATGATATATGAAAACACTGATTGTAGAGATTAAAGACAAAGCCAAAAACGAATTTATTCTTGAACTCCTGTCATCATTTAAGTACCTCAATGTTATCGAAAAAAAGGACCTGAAAAATGCCGGCCGGAAGCTGGTGAAGAAGTACAAAAAAGCATTCAACGAAACTGAAAACGTTCCTGGGCTAAAAAAGATCCCAATCCCTGCAGAGGGTTTACGAACTGAATTCTAATAGAGCCCAGGCGAAAACATGAAACTGCAACTCGACATTGACTCAATGACGGATGACTTCTTCAGCGACACCCGTTTGCTGGGGATTATGGCACCAATAAAAGACTACTCTTTCTGCTGGCAATTGAATAGCCTGCTGGGTTACAATTTTCGCCTGAATACCGACGTCGAAATACAGATCAGGAAGAAAACACGATCTTACTATTTTTCCGTGTACCAGTATATTGAACCGCACAGCAACCTGACGCATTTCCTTTACGTAAACCAAAACGACGGCGAGTACCTGCTACCCGATTTCAAACATATGGACTTCCTTTGGCTCATGAAGTACGACCTTGTGGATGATACAAAGGTTTTTGGAATAGCATCTTCGATCAGGTCGATCAACAGGGTGCAATTAGTGGCAGAGCTTACCAATGAAAAAATCAAAAGCAGGGAACGGCTGATATTCTGATCACGATTTTAGTTCCTCGTTTGTCGCTGAATATTCGTATCATTATTCGACACCAAAACAAACGCTCATGTGGAAGGAAACAGAAGATAAGCTATACCGTCAATTTCAGTTCCGGGATTTCAGCGAAGCATTTGCATTTATGACCAGGGTAGCACTTGCTGCCGAAAAAATGGACCATCATCCATTATGGACAAATGTTTATAACAAGGTAGAAATCTGGCTAAGCACTCATGATGCGGGCAACACTGTTACAAATAAGGACCGCGAACTTGCCAAACAGATAGACGTTATTCTTGAGCAAACGACCTCATGAAACATTTAAAACTATGGCTGTTTTATTTCAAGTAATTCGAGATAATAGCCGCTACGAAGCCTTAGAATTATCGGCAATTCACGCCAGTCGTAAACCGAGATAAGTTCGTCGCCGGTACTGATATACTTTCCGGCCATTTTCACTACCGGCTTAATGGTAAGTGCCTTAAGACTTCCACTATCACCGTTCAACCTCACTTTAACGCTGCTGCGAGCATCAACTGTTCTCACCAGGGTTTCAACACCTGGTTTTAGCTGCATCCTGAATGGCTTACGATTCTTTTTGCTTGCGCTCCGGTAAATATTTGCCGATAATATCAAGCTCGTTGAATTGTCGTTCGCCGGAAGAATACCGGGGATAAAATCGGTATTAAGAAACAAAGCACTGCGGCCTCCCTGTTCGGTATGTCGAACACTACCTGATGCATTTAAGGAGTCTATTATCCGCCAGTGATACGCGAATGGACTTATCTCATCCACGACCACTTCAACATCGTAATGTTTTTCCTTTACATCCATGCGGTAAAGTAATACTGTACCAGCTTTTATAAGTGTTGGTTGCTGTGCATTTGAAACGAAAATGCCGCATAGAAACAAGAGTAGTAAATAGCATTTCAACATAGTCGTCTTTTAGAAAATCTATAAGTATATTATTCCCGTTCGCTAACCGTGACCACGTTTGACGATCGCGGCTTCATTGTGCCAACTGGAGTCGTGAACTTATCGAGCCCGTTATTTTTGAAAAGCGCGACAACCTCCGAAACGGCACCAGGTTGAACAGCAATCAATAAACCGCCATTTGTTTGCGGGTCAGGTAGTATATTCCGGGCTTCATCCTGGTTAATGCCATCTTCAAAATAAACTTTCCCGCCATAACTTTCCCAGTTCCGTTTTGTAGCACCCGGCATTATACCTTGTGCAAGATAAGTAGGCACTCCGTCGGCAATCACAATGTGCTCGAGGTATAAAGTTGCAGACATATTACTACCTTCTGCCATTTCAATGGCATGTCCCAGCAATCCAAATCCGGTTACATCGGTCATTGCCGAAACACCTTTTATCTTGCCTAATGCTGCACCAATCTTGTTTAAAGTGGTAAGCTGTGAAATCATTGTTTCTGCATCCGCACTAGAAAGGGCTCCACGCTTTTGCGCAGTGGATAATATGCCTACGCCTAATGCTTTTGTGAGAAATAAAACGTCGCCTTCCTGCGCCGTGTTGTTTTGCTTCAGGTGTTCTATGTTTACCAAGCCACTTACGGCAAGTCCGAATATCGGTTCAGGACTGTCTATACTGTGACCACCGGCAAGTGGTATCCCCGCTTCACGGCAAATATTACGACTGCCTTCAATTATTTTATGCGCAACCGCCGCTGCAATTTTACCAATCGGCCATCCGAGTATCGCAATAGCCATTACCGGTTGTCCGCCCATCGCATACACATCGCTGATGGCATTTGCTGAAGCAATCCTTCCGAAATCGAAAGCATCGTCAACAATAGGCATAAAGAAGTCCGTAGTACTGATCAGCGCAGTTCCGTTTTCAAGATCATAAACGGCAGCATCGTCTTTACTGTGATTGCCTACCAGCAGCCTGCCGTTATCAGGTGCAGCCAGGTTGGTTTTTAAGATTTCTTCGAGTACATTAGGAGCAATCTTGCAACCGCATCCACCACCATGCGAATACTGGGTTAGTCGTACCTGTTCAGTCATTGGATAAATTTAAAATCTGGTTCGCGTTGCCCGGGGGATCAACCCAGGGGCAAACGATCGTTTTTATAGCGGCATCAGCCGCGGTCCGGTTAAGGAGTGCCTTTGCATACAGCTTGTCGTAATAGTGAAGGAGTATACGTGCAGAACTTTCAAGGTCATCCTCGAGCAAAAAGTTTACGGCTTCTTTTGTCTCAAGCCCTCCAAGCCGTTTTTTTATTCTGATGATTGAATTGATCAATTCTTCTTTCCCACACTTTCCATAGTCTTCAACAATATGCCTGAGGCGTTGTTCAAAAGGGATATCTAAAAAGAATACAGGGGAGGAACGCATTGTTTGCCAAAGCTCCCCGGGGATGTTGACATTTCCAATTCTTTGGCTCTCATCTTCGAGCCATATGGGCGTTTCAGCCGAATTTGTATGAATGTTGCCCCCCTGGTCACCAACGGCTTGCAACTGCTGTGCCGCCTGTTTAGCAAACCATA